>CAYYCI010000377.1:0-4843 GCA_964470215.1 uncultured Planctomycetota bacterium | reverse complement strand
TCAGGGTTTCGGGGCGTGGGCGAGGATGAATTGGACGATGGGGGTCGGGTCTTTCAGGCTGTGGGGGTGGTGGCCGCAGCCGGGCTTGATGATGACCTGGACCGGTCCGCCGAGTTTCTTGTAGCGTTCAGCCAGGATGGCGGTGTTCTCAGCCACGGGGACGACGTTGTCAGCGCCTCCGCAGATGCTGAGTATCGGGACCTTCGCCCGCGCGAGCGGGGCGAGGTTGTCAATCGGGTTTCCGCGATAGTCGAGGGCCTCTTGCTCGTTCTTGAGGCCGTATGCCCTGATGCAGGCACGCCAGCAGCCTGGCGCGCCTTTTCCCTTGCCCTTGCCGCCTGGCCAGCTCTTGAAGTCGCAGACGGGGGCGTCGGCGTAGATGCAGGCCACCTTGTCGGGGTTGGCGATTGCCCAGTTGAAGATGATCAAGCCCCCGCGGCTCATGCCCTCCAGCACCACCTTCCTGGCGAAAGCGTGCTCGGCGGTCAGATAGTGGTAGAAGTCGTTCCAGATGGCGACGGCCCTGGGGCATCCGTAGAGGTTGGCCACGTCGCAGTAGGCGACGTGCCAGCCGCGGGCCAGTAGCGCGAGGTCGGTCTGGGGCTCGTGGCCGAAGAAGCGGGCACGCCATATCCAGGGTTTTCCCGGTGCAGGCTCCTTCGGCGCCACCACGATACACTTGCGGCCGCGGCGGGCGAAGGTGTAGCAGGCGTAGCCGTGCCAACCAGTTTTCCGGCCGGGGAATGGCGAGGGGCGGTTCTCCCGAGAGGTGGGTGCCGCGGCGAGCAGCAAGATCAGGACGATGGCGTTCATCTCGACTCCGCTTTGCAAGGGGGCAAAGTAAGATTGACCACGATAGCCGATGGGCGCCCGCCGGTCAAGGGCCGCGTTGGCGTGCCTCTTCGGCGCTGGGGGTGGTGGTTTCTTGCCCTGGGTTCGGATCCACGAAGGGCACGAAGGGCACTAAAGTGTAGGGGCACGACACGTCGTGTCCGCTTCCGAGGTTGTCGAACGCGGGCCGAGACGGCCCGCCTACAGGTCGGCGGTCCCCTCGGCGACGGCCTCACGCGGGGCGCAGAGGCCCCGCCCACAGGGCTAAAGCGCGGCGGCGGGTCGCCCGCCTCGGCGTTTGTTCTCTCTGCGACCTCTGCGCCTCTGCGGTGAGTTTAGTCGAACGCGGGCCGAGACGGCCCGCCTACAAGCCGGGGTTCCCTCCTGGGCGTTCAAGTGCTGGGCCCGGCGGCGGTGTGGTGGTGGCGGGCGGCTTCTGCCGGGGTGAGGGCGCGGGGGTAGATGGCGACCTCGCAGATGCGCCCCTCGAGAGAGGCGAAGCCGTCGTTGCGGCCGCCGATGAAGATGTCGGGGCAGTCGGCGGGGCAAGCCGTGGGCAGTTCGCCGCGGATTTCCTCTTTGCCGTCGAGGTAGACGATTGCTCGCTCGCGGTCGCGGACGAGGACGAGGTGGTGCCAGGTTTTCGGCTCGATGGGGGTCTTGCCCGCGAGAAGGCCGCGGAGGGCGTCGCCGTTGTAGAGGAAGAGTTTTCCCTGGGCGGAGTGTGTTCCGCCAATGCCGAGGGAGTCGCCCGGGGTGCCTTGTTTTCCGTCCGGGCCGCGCGAGACCAGGTAGCCGGTGACCTTGCGGGCGTCGTTTGGCATGGCGTTCCAGAACCACAGTTCGACTGTGTAGGTCAGGCCGAGGCCTTGGAGTCTGGCGCGGAGGCGTCCGCCGGCGAAGTGGGCTGAGCGATGGTCGCGGCCCGGGCCGCAGAAGGCATCCGAGGCCGGGCCGGGGAGGTAGCGGGCGGCGCCCGCCTCGTATCTGGCGTGGAGGGCGTTGGGGCCGATGTCGGTCGCGCGGTAGCCTTCGATGTCGTCGAGCGGCCAGTAGGCGAGCGGCCTGGCGGCGAGGACGGTCTTGCGATAGGGGCCGATGGCGGCTCGGATGGTGCGCCGTGGCGCGTCGGCGACTTCCTCGAGGGCCTCGAGGAGGGTCTGGACGATTCTCGGCTCGGCCTGGGTCTCCAGTCCTGCGGAGCGTGCTGGCCAGGTGGTGTAGCCGCCGAGGTCGTGTTGTTCGGGTGGGGGGATATAGCCTTCGGCTCCGTTGGCGAGTTCGAGGTTCATGGTGGGTCCCAGTGGGCTCTGGGCTTTGAGTTTCAGCCCGGTGATTCCGAAGACCTCGCACGGGATAGCGGTGATGCCCAGTTGGCCGATTCGCATGGCCTGGAGTTTGAGTTCGCGGGTCGGCTGGTTGGCAAGGAAGATTTGTTCTCGCGCGTAGACTTCCTGGAGGTTCCTCGGGGGGCGGTCTTGCATCCTGGCGACGATCTCTTTGGCCCACTCGAGGCGCTCGGGGTCGGGGACGCGTCGGCGAAGGGTCAGGCGTTTCTCGCAGGCGGCCAGCGTGACGTGGTCGCGGAACTCGATGGTCTTGTATGCCTCGGCGGCGATGCGCGCGAGCGCGCGGCCTATGACGAAACGGTTGAGGGGGCGGCGAGCGGGGAGGGAGTAGTCCATCCAGTGGAGGTCGCCGCTGGTGCCCTGGGAGAGGATGCCGACGGCGCCGGGAAGGAGTTTCTCGATCTCCGCGGCGCAGACCCCGAAGTAGTCGGCGGAGACGGGCGGCGCGCCGGCATAGTGCATCGAGTAGTTGGCCAGGAGGGCCAGAGGCCGTCCATCGGAGTGTTGGACGGCCAGGACGCAGACCTGGTCGTCCACGGGTCCGGCTGGGCCGAGGAAGTGGGGGTTGCTCCAGCCGGGGTGCATGTGGGCGCGGACGGTCAGGCCGCCGAACGGGTCGCGGCGCATGCGGTCGGGCCGCAGAATCCAGCGGCGGCAGTGGGTGTGGTCGGGGTCGCGCGCCACCGCCCAGCCCACTCGCGCCGGGGCGAGGCGGGCGGTGGCCTCGACGATGGCCTCGACCAACTTGCCCGGGAGGAAGCGGCTGTAGTGGGGGTCGGGGTCGGTTCCGAGCGCGCCGACGACGCACGGGGCGGAGTGGGTGTGGGTGGCGGCGACGAGGATGTTCTCGGTGGGAATGCCTGTCCTGGTGGCCGCCTGAGCTTTGACCGCGTCGAGCATCTCGCGCGACATCATCAGGGTGTCCACGACGACGAGCGCGAGACGGGTGGTCCCATCGTCGAGGACGAGGGCTCTGACGTGAAGGCGGTCGGAGAGTTTGTTCGCCTGCTTGGAGAGGAAGGAGCCGCTGATAGTGACGGGGAAGCGGGTCGGGGAGATGTCCACGGCGGCGGCACCGGCTCGCAGGCGGGGCTTCGGCCCGCCCGGGGCCGTTCGCCCGACGGCTGCAAGTCCAAGTCCCACGGCGATTGCCTCACGACGGGACAGTGCGACAGCAGGAGGGTCCATCCGCGGCTCCTCGGCCGAGGGGATTATAGGGTGTGGGGAGCGGAGCGGTCAAGGGCTCGCGGGGCAGGGGCAGGACGCCCCGCCCGCGACAACGGCGCTCGACGGGAGGCGATTGGCGCATCTGTGAGTAAACCCTCGGTGACGGCGCGCGCACCGTCCAGGACAGCAGGAGTCAAACCCACGATCGAGGGTCATACCCGCATGTGGCCTCCTCGGGTTGAAGCAACCACGAGGGCTGGTATTATAGCGGGGCAATGAGCCAGGGAATCGAGTTGTTTCCCGGTCTCGACAACATCATCCTGGGTGACGTCCTCGAGGTTCTGCCGAGGATACCGGGCGAGTGCGTCCATTTGATCATCACCTCGCCGCCGTACAACCTGGAGAAGAACTACGAACACCACAGCGACGACCTCGAGGACCGCGAGTATCTGGGGTGGATGAGGCGGGTGTGGGAGGCGTGTGAGCGGGTGCTGGTGCCCGGCGGGCGCATCTGCATCAACATCGGGGAGAACAAGCGCCAGTATATCACCAACCCGACCTACAGCGCGTTCATCCAGCAACTGGTCGAGATGCGCATGCTCTACCGCGGGACGATCATCTGGAACAAACACTCGGCGGCGAAGCACTGCGCGTGGGGCTCGTGGCAGAGTCCGAGCAATCCCCACGTCGTGCCGCGCCACGAGTACATCATCGTCTTCTCGAAAGGTCAGTGGAAACTCGAGGGTCCGAAGGACGGGATTGATATCACGGACGAGGAGTTCATGGCCTGCACCCGGAGCGTGTGGTCGTTCGGCACCGAGAGCAAGAAGCGGATCGGGCATCCTGCGCCGTTCCCCGAGAAACTGCCCGAGCGATTGATAAAGTTCTACACCTACCGCGGCCAGACGGTGCTCGATCCGTTCGCGGGTAGCGGGACGGTCGGGCTGGTTGCGGCGCGGCTGGGGCGCCATTTCATCCTGGCCGACAACTCACCGACGTATTGCGACCTCGCGCGCGAACGCATCGTGGGCGAACACGGCCTGTTCCTCTCGACGAGGGTGATCCCGGTCGAGGCCCTCGACTCGGCCACGTAGGCCGGGCATCCCTGCCACGCGGGGGGCGGATTTCACCACAGAGGCACTGAGGACACTGAGGGAGCGCTGAGCGGGGAACACCGCAGAGACGCAGAGAACGCAGAGGGGAGAAGAGAGAATGCGTCGGCCACGCGGAGAGCGTGGCCGACGCCCCTCGCCTCCCCCGTTGCGAGCTACGGCTCGCAACGGGGGGAGGGTCGTCACGCACCAGAGGCGTCCCGTGGCGGGCCGGTTGGGCGGGTCGCGAGGCCCATGGTCGTTTATCCGCGTTCATCGGGGTTCACCCGTGGCCGAACCCCTTTGGCACTCCTCTCTGGTGTGCACGCAGTGGCACAGGCTGGAAAGCCTGTGCCACCGAGGAGGTCCTGGAGGGGTCGTCTTCTGCGTTTATCTGCGTTCATC
>CAYYCI010000376.1:3346-4853 GCA_964470215.1 uncultured Planctomycetota bacterium | reverse complement strand
CTGGCCGCCGAGGGCATGACCTTCACCGACGCCCACTCCTCCTCGGCCGTCTGCACCCCTTCCCGCTACTCGATCCTCACCGGGCGCTACTGCTGGCGCACCTCGCTCAAGCACGGGGTGCTCTACGGCTACGAGCCCCCGTTGATCGAGCGCGACCGCCCGACCGTGGCCAGAGTCCTCAAGCGAGCCGGCTACACCACCGCCTGCATCGGCAAGTGGCACCTGGGCCTCGGCTACCACGTCAAGCCCGGATGCCACTTCGATTTCGCGCGGCCTCTGCCCTGGGGCAACGCGGCGCGCGAGGACGAGGAGAAGATTGATTTCGCCCGCGGGGTCTTCGATGGCCCCACCGCGCTCGGCTTCGACTACTTCTTCGGTTGCTCGGGCTGTCCGACCTGCCAGCCGCCGTATGGGTTTATCGAGAACGAGCGCTTCGTCGAAATCCCCTCGGAGTATCGTCCGAGGCCGCCTTTCGCCGGGCGCCCGGGAATGGCGGCCCCGAGTTGGCAACACAAGGAGGCCGACCCCACCTTCGCCCGCAAGGCCGTCGAGTTCATCGAGCGCCAGGCCGGCTCGCCGAAGCCCTTCTTCCTCTACCTCTGCTCGAGCGCCCCACACGAGCCCTGCGTCGAGGAAACCGTCCCCGAGTTCGCCCGCGGCAAGAGCCGGGCCGGCCACCGCGGCGACCTCGTGTGGCTCTTCGACTGGATGGTCGGCCAGGTCCTCGATGCCCTCGAGCGCACCGGGCAAGCCAACGACACGCTGGTCTTCGTCACCAGCGACAACGGCGCGCTCCCGGGCGACCGCGTGCGCCGCGGTGGCGACTTCCACGGCTACGCCACCTATGGCCACAAGTCCTGCGGCCACTGGCGCGGCTACAAGGCCCACATCTGGGAAGGCGGCCATCGGGAGCCATTGATCGCCTGGTGGCCAGGCCAGGTCCCCGGCGGAACCACCTGTGACCAACTCGTCGGAATCTTCGACCTCCTCCCCACGGTGGCCGAACTGACCAGGCAGAAGGTGCCCCCCGGGACCGCCGAGGACGCCATCAGCATCCTTCCCCTCCTCGAGGGGAGCCCCGCCGCGCGAGGACGCGAGGTCATCGTCCACCATTCGTGCTTCGGGGTCTTCTCGATTCGCAAGGGGCCGTGGAAGATGGTCTACCAGTGCGAGAACTCCGGCGGATGGCCCCCTCCTCGCGGCACAGGGCCGAAGCCCGGCTCACCGGGCCAACTCTACAACCTTGACGAAGACCCCCGCGAGCAACGGAACCTCTGGCACGACCTGCCGGAGAAGGTCCGGGAACTCGAGGCCCTTCTGGCCGAGGTCCGCGGCGGGGCCTGATGGCCGCCGCGCGGCAGCCGTCCCGCCGAACTGGTCCGACTCGTCCGACAGGTCCGAGCCGTCCGACGATCCCCGGCTGCGAAGTCACACGCGGGCGTGGCGGCCTTCGGCTGCGACTTGACAGTTGGTAGGGGGAGTGTGTACCATCCTTGCGGTCGCCATC
>CAYYCI010000376.1:0-3336 GCA_964470215.1 uncultured Planctomycetota bacterium | reverse complement strand
CTCGAGGCCCTTCTGGCCGGGGTCCGCGGCGGGGCCTGATGGCCGCCGCGTCACCCCACGCCTTCATCATGGCCGTCCCTGCCCATCTGGCCGACGCGGTCACGGACCCCGCCCGACGCGAGCGGGATTTCCGCATCGCCGCCACGGCCAGGCGAGGGGTCCGCCGGAGGGAAACACGTCGGCCGCGATAGGCTTGCTAATGAGCATATGCCGGCGCACGCAGGACGCCGGCTCCCTCGCCGTGCGGCGGGTGGCTGCTTGGTGCACGGGTGGGGCGGGAGGTGCGGTGGGCGGCGACGGCGTGGCGCGGAAAGAGGAGGCGGACGACGGGCAGGCAGCCGCGGAGCACGACAACCAGCCATCAAAGCAGGGGGGGCCGGAGATCGGTCTCGTTCTGAAGGTCCCGATGTCCGTCTTCCCGATCGCGGCAAAATCCGGACAGTGGTCTCGTGAGCAAACGTACGCGCCATGCGTCTCGTCGGCGCTCCAATGGCTCGTTCTCAGTTCGGACGAGCCAGGTCCAGCAATCCTCGTGATGGTAGATGTCGCCAGGGTCGCCGAGGTTCGAGAAGCTCTCGCGCTGGCCCTCGTCCACCCAGATGTAGCGACGGATGAAGTCGGCGGATAAGCCGAAGCGCCCCCCCTTGGTTCTCGTCCTTGGAGTTGCAAGTGTAGATGTAGCCGAACTCGGCCGCTGCGGCGCTGGTGTTTATCACGCAGTCCGGCTCGCCCCGGATGCCTATGACCCTGAGGCTGTCAATCCTCGCTCTCGCGTGCGGGTCCAGGGCCAGGTCGGCCGCCGGGTCCGGGAGGTCCGGCACACCATCGCGGAGACCCCCGCGCCATCCTGGTCCCGGGTTACCTCCGCGCCGGCGAAAAGCACCGAGTGGCGCGAGGCGCCGACACGCGCCGAGCGGATGTAGAGGCTCCGGAGCCAGGGCGCCTTGATTTTGTCAGGGGGGGCGTCCGTGTCGAGCCATTCGGTCGCCACGAGCGAGCGGATGGGAGTCCAGGATTCGACCGCCAGCTCCGCCACTCGGTCGAACCGAATCGTCAGCGAGCCGCTGGAGCGCCCTGGCGGGCCGACAATGATGTTGTGACCGCCTGGCACGTCGTGTCCGGCTGTTGGGAGGAAGGCCTCGAGGTCATCGAGGCCGATGGGGGTAGGGTGAAGGCCACCGGGCTGGCTGGCTACGGCGCTCATGGACGTCGAGCCGCGGTTCCGGTGCATCTGGGGGCATCAGCTTCTGCCGCAGTTGGGGATGCGGTCTGGCGCTGGAATGGGACAAGCGCCCTGTCGAGTATTCCATGGACGTAGGCAATAACGACGCCGTAGTTGGTGATTGGGACGCCGCGCTCTCGACACTTGATGATGCGGGTGAGCATCTCGCGACGGTTGAACATGCAGGCGCCGCAGTGGATTACAAGGGCGTATTCTGCGAGGTTGTCGGGGAAGTCGTGTCCTGCCAGGACGTCGCATTGAAGCCCCTGCCCCGCTCTTGCACGCAACCAGCGCGGTATCTTCTTCCTGCCGATGTCGTCGGCGATCGGGTGATGGGTGCATGCTTCGCAGATGAGCACCTTGTCGGTCTCTTCGAGGGTTTCGATCCGCCTTACGCCTGCGACGAGGGTGGCCAGGTCTCCTTTGTATCGCGCGAAGACGATGGAGAAGGAGGTCATGGGGATGTCGTGGGGAGTGCGCTGGGCGACTGCCTCGAAGGCCTGGGAATCGGTGATGACGAGGCGCGGTTTGGCTTTCAGATTCGCGAGGTCGCGCGGAAGGTTGACCTCGTTGGTAACGACGGCGGAGGCGTTCTTGTCCAGGATGTCGCGAAGGGTCTGAACCTGGGGAAGGATGATGCGGCCTTTCGGCGCTTCCTTGTCAATGGGGATGACGAGGACGACGGTGTCGCCTGCCTCGACGAGCCCGTCGAGGATTCCCGCCTGCTTGTACCAGGAGTCGGGAACGGTTCGGATGATGCTTTCTTTTGCTTCAAGGACACCGTCTCCACGCGTGGCGGACATGGCGCACCAGGGGAGGCCGGCTTCCTCGACCTTTCTAGCGACATGAGCCGGGTCGGCAAGGTCAACCTTGTTGATGATGACGAGGGTGGGGGTCTGGCGCCGCTTCAATTCCGTGGCCCACGCGGTTTCGTAATCACTCCAGACATTGGCCTCGGTAACCAGGAGGGCGATGTCGGTCCTGTCCAGGACCTTCGCGGTTTTTTGGATTCTGAGTCTTCCCAGGGCGCCAATGTCGTCAAAGCCGGCGGTGTCGACGAAGAGCACGGGGCCGATGGGGAGCAGCTCCATGGGTTTCTCGACGGGGTCGGTGGTGGTGCCGGCAAAGTTCGAGACGATGGCGACGTTTTGTCCGGTGAGCGCGTTGAGCACGGAGGACTTGCCGACGTTGCGCCGGCCGAAGATGGCGATGTGGAGTCTCAGGCTTTTGGGTGTGCGCCGCATGGTGTTGCCTCTGTTCTTTGTTTGAGCGAATGCCCCTGGTCGGTGGCCAAGGGTCTGTCGAGACGTGCGAGGATGGCCTTTACTCGGTCGACGGAGTTCGCGGCCCGATCGCTCGGATAGATTTGATAGAGGTTCCTGTAGTGGAGCGGGGTGAGGTCGGCCATGATGACATTGGCTCCAGCCTGCAATGCGCGTTCCCGCCCGTCAGGCGCGATAGCGTCAAAGGCCGTGGTGGCGGGGATATGCACGGGCCCAAGGAGGAGCCGAGCGACGGCGACCACGCGAAGCGATATCTCGATGTCCCCCGGCGGACAGCCGCCCAGCGGCGTGCCGGGATGGGGCACGAAGGGGCCGAACGCGGCCATGTCTACGTCCCTGTCCCGCGCGAGGAGAATGTCGTCAGCCAGGTCCGAGGCTGTTTGTCCCGGCAGGCCGATGATGTTGCCGAGGCCGATTTGATATCCGAGCATGCGGAGGCGCTCGAGTGCATCGAGCCGTTGGTCGAGATGCGAATCGGGATGGAGTTTTTCGTAGAGCGCTGGGTTGGCGGTCTCGTGCTTGATGAGGTAGCGGTCGGCGCCGGCCTGGCGCCACATGCGGTAGCACACGAGGGGCTTCACGCCCACGCACAGGGTGACCGCGAGATCGAACCTCTTTTTGATAGCGGCAATAATGCGGGCGAGCCATTGGGGCCGGTAGGCTTCGCTCTCGCCGCTTTGGAGAACGATGGTGCGGACGCCCTGTCGTTCGGCTTCCGCGACGACGCGGAGGATGTCGTCTTCATCCATTGTGTATCGCCGTAGGGCAAGGTTGTTCTTCCGCAGGCCGCAATAGGCGCAGTTGCGGCTGCATACGCTCGAGAACTCCACA
>CAYYCI010000375.1:0-4860 GCA_964470215.1 uncultured Planctomycetota bacterium | reverse complement strand
GAAGGGCTTGACAACCAGGATGCGTCTGGCTATAGTATGCACACGCTCCTTGGACGACTGAGGCCGCGAGAATGGCACAGTAAGGGCGCGGGGGGTGAGAGAGGCAGGCTGGATCGCGCATTCACCGAAGAATGTTGCCTCACATAACTGCCTTGCCCGCCGACGATACTCTTCCGCCTCATCGTGGCTGGAGCGCCTCGACCCGACCAATCGTCACCAATCCCCCGAGGCAGATATCCCCGTTGAGCATGCAGTAGCAGCGTGCGCTTCGGGCCAACTGTTGTCGCTTTGGAGATGGCGTGAAGATGAAAGCAACAGCGGCGAACGGGGCCAGACGCTGGCGGGGCGTGGGTCTGGGGCTGTGTGTTCTGGCAGCCCTCGCGGTGGCTTGCCAGGCCGCAACCGCTGAGGGCGAGCCGGGACCACCCCTGCTGGTCAACCAGTTCAAGATCGAGTACGCCGAGGTGGACAAAGGCCACCCCGCCCTGCCCCCAATCGAGCAACTGACAGGGCTCCCGCTGTCGCTCGGCAAACTTCCCTCCGGCTACATTGCCCCGAAGCCGGGGGTGGAGAGCGCCTCCGTGACGCTGGCCCAGGTCCCCAAACTGCCGCTCAAGAAGTTCTACGCCTCGGCTATCGTCAGCATCGAGCAGCAGATCGTCCGCTGGTTCAACTCCCGGGGGCTCGTCGGGGTGTTCGTCGCGCCGCACCCCGACGACTTGGTCGTCGAACTGCGGGTCGAGAAGGGCGAGCGCAAGATCGTCGGTCAGGACGACCGCCGCCCGCCCACGCGCAAAGACCTCCGGCTGGTCGTCTGGGTGGGGATCGTCAAAAAGGTCCGGACCGTGGGCTCCGGGGCGCGCATCCCAGAAGCCGAGCGGGTGAACAACCCGAAGCACGCCCACATCCGCGCCCGCTCGCCCATCCAGCCCGCCGCTGAAGGCCAGGCCGCACGCCGCGACCTGCTGCGAAAAGACGAACTCGAGCGCTACACCTATTTCCTGAGCCGCCATCCGGGCCGGCGGGTGGATGCCGCGCTCTCCTCGGGCAAGGAACCCGGGACGATCATCCTCGATTACATGGTCAACGAGAACAAGCCGTGGTACGCTTACTTCCAGATGTCGAACACAGGCACGGTCTCGACCGCGCGCTGGCGCGAGCGCTTCGGATTCGTCCACAACCAACTGACCGGCCACGACGACATTCTGACCATTGACTACATCACCGCTCGCTTCGACGAGGCCCACGCAGTGCTTGCTTCCTACGAGGTGCCGGTCTTCCAGTTCGACCGCCTGCGTTGGCGCATCTACGGCTCCTGGAACAAGTACACGGCCTCCGACATCGGCCTGGCCGCCGCCACGTTCGAGGGCAAGGGCTGGTCAATCGGCTCGGAACTCATCTGGAACTTCTTCCAACACAAGGCCCTCTTCCTCGACGCCGTCGCCGGCGCCCGATGGGAGCACCACAAGGTCGAGGACAAACTCCTCGACACCGAGGGCGAGGACGACCTGTTCATCCCCTACGTCGGCCTGCGATTCGAGCGGGTGGACGAGACCGCCAGCCTCTGGGGCTCCGCCACGCTTGAGTGGAACCACACCCGCATAGCAAACACCGACCTGGATGAACTCGAGCGCCTCGGTCGCCTCGACCCCGCGCTACGGTGGGGCGTGGTGAAATTCGACGCCAATTGCTCCCTCTACCTCGAGCCGCTCCTGAACCGCGCGGCCTGGGACGACCCGGCCTCGAGGTGGCCACACACCCTCGCCCACGAGGTCTTCTTCTCGGTCCGAGGTCAGAAGTCGCTCGGCGACCGTCTCATACCGCAACTCGAACACGTCGTCGGCGGATTCTACACCGTCAGGGGCTACCCCGAATCGGCTGTCGCGGGCGACTCCGTCTATGTCGCCACCGCCGAATATCGCTTCCACGTGCCGCGAATCTTCAAGCCCAAACCCAAGCCCGTAAAACTCCCGGTCTTCAACGTGCCCTTCCGCTTCGCCCCGCAGCAACTCTACGCTAAGCCAGACTGGGACCTGATCCTCAGAGTCTTCTACGACGTCGGGCGCGTCGCCCTCTACCATCGCGCACCCTACGAGCGCAACCAGACCCTCGAGGGCGCAGGGGTGGGGGTCGAACTACGGTTCAAGAGCAACTTCAGCATCCGATGCGACTACGCCGTCACCCTCGAGGACATCACCACCCAGACCGAAAAAATCAACTCGGGCCACAATCGCGTCCATGCGATTGCAACCCTGGCTTTCTAAGGCGAACCGAGAGGAGTAGACGATGGTGGCTCTGAGCAACTCGCGGCGCCGGGGCGCCAATCTGGCCTGGGCCGTGGCACTCGCTAGCCTGCTCATCGGAGGTCGCGTCCATGCGGGACCGGTCGGCGAACAAGTCGTCCGTGGCGACGTCTCGTTCTCCCGCCAGGGCGACCTGACGGTCATCCAGGCCAGCAACAACAGCATCATCAACTACCGGAGTTTCGACATCGCGCGCCAGGAGACCGTCCAGTTCATCCAGCCCAGCACCGCCGCGCGCGTCCTCAACCGCATCCAGGGCGCCGCGCCCACCCACATTGACGGCGCCCTCCTGGCCAATGGCCACGTCTACATCGTAAATCCCGCCGGCGTCTACTTTGGCCCGGGGGCCATCGTGGATGTCGCGGGCATTCACGCCGCCGCAGGAAGCATCTCCAACGAGGACTTCCTGGCCGGGATTGACCGCTTCGTCGGAGTGGTCGGCGAGGTCGTCAACCGCGGAACCATCCTCGGCGAGGCCGTCACCCTGGTCGGCACCCGCGTGGCCAACTACGGCTCCATCGTCGCCGAGCGAGGCAGCGTGGTCATGGCCGCAGGCGACGAGGTGCTCGTCGGCCGACGCGACGGCCACATCTTCGCCAAGGTCAGCGCCACAGCAGCCCAGGGCGGAGTCGAAAACTCCGGCTCCGTCAAAGCCCCCGGCGGCAGCGTCCTACTGGGCGTCGGCGACACCTACTCCCTCGCCATTCAACAGGGTGCGGTCGTCCAGGCCCGCACGATAAAAGCCCAGGGAGGAAAGGGCAGCACGGTGGAGGTCGCCGGCACCATCGAGGCCGACCCGGGCGGCACCATCCTCATCGGTGGCGACTTCCAGGGCGCGGGGGACATGCCCCGTTCCGAAGTGACCTTCATCGGCCCTCAGGCTCTCCTCTCCGCCCCCGACGGCACCGTGGTCGTCTGGTCCGACGGCCTGACCGTCTTCGCGGGTAGCATCGAGGCCCACCTGGCCGAGGTATCCAGCGCCGGCACCCTCATCTTCCAGGGCCACGTGGCCGCCGGCAACATTCTCCTCGACCCCGACACCATCACCGTCCAGGCCGCCGACCCCGACATCAACGGCGACTCGACCACCGGCGACGACATCACGGCCCTCACCGACCTCGACGACGCGGTGGCCGACTACCCCGACGTCGACAGCGTCATCACCGCCGGCGCCGTCAACGCCCTCCTGACCGGCACCAACACCCTCACCCTGGCCGCCGAGGAGTGGATCACCATCGACGTCGCCATCACCGGCAGCGACAACGCCAGCCTCGTCCTCGACGCTCCAACCGTCAACCTCAATGCCACCATAACCCTCGCAGGCACCGGAACCCTCTCGGGTGGCGCGGGAACCAACCTGGTCAACGTCGGCGCCAACGGCAGCGTCCAGAACGGCATTGACGTCGTCGCCGCGGGCGGCACGGTCAAGGTCGCCGAGGGCACCTACACCGAGGACCTCTCCATCACCAAGTCCCTCACCCTCACAAAGGCCGACGGAGCCAGCCGCGACAACGTGATCATTGAGGGGGTGGACACTCTGGGGTGGGCCAACTGGCCGCTTGCCGACCCGAACGTCCA
Source organism: uncultured Planctomycetota bacterium (assembly GCA_964470215.1). Lineage (GTDB taxonomy): Bacteria > Planctomycetota > PUPC01 > DSUN01 > DSUN01 > CAYYCI01. Next base: position 979 of record CAYYCI010000375.1, on the reverse strand, counting down.
CGTTGACGCCGACAACGTGACGATTAGCGACCTGACCTTCCGCAGCCCCGACGTCCCGGACGGCGACTACTCCAGCGGCCTTGTCATCAACGGCCAGAATGTCACGGTGAGCGGCTGCCGGTTCATCGCGCGGGGCCAGGGCGATGGGCTGGGCGGCGACGACGGCGGCTGTGTCCTCGTCCAGACCTACCGCGACGACGTCCTGGGCTACGACAGCAACATCACGGGCCTGAACATCACGGGGAACACCTTCGAGGGAACGCCCCCAGGTGAGTATGTCGCTATTTTCATCAATCATCAAGGCGACGCGGTCAACGCGGGGGACTGGGTGACGGTTCAGAACAACACTATGACGGGTGCTATTTACCAGGGGGCGGTCACCGAGCGCTCCTACACTCGCATCCAGGACAACACCATCACTCGGACGACGGCCGCGGGCGGCCGCGGTGTGATCGTGATGGACTGGGACGCTCGTGCCCAGGACAACGTCGAGGTCACGGGCAACACCCTCAGCGGCTTCGAGTACGGCCTGAGGATAGGCGACTCGGCGGGAACCCAGGTGCTGACGAACGTAACCGTCAACTGGAACGACATCACGGGGAACACCACCGGGGTTCAGGTCCGCGCTTCCGCCGATGGCATAGCGCTCAACAACAACAACATCAGCGGCAACACCGCCGCGGGCATCGGCAATACCGACGCCGGCACCACCCTCGATGCCACTGGGAACTGGTTCGGGGCCGCCGATGGCCCGGGCGGCGAGGGACCGGGGAGCGGCGATGCGGTCGGCACCGACATTGACTACTCCCCGTGGTGGGCTGCCGACTACTCGGACGACCAGGCACACGCCCTTCCATGGACCTGGGGCACCGACGACAGCATCCAGGCCGCCATTGACGCCGCCTCCGCGGGCGACACGGTCAGGGTCGCCGAGGGCACCTACACCGAGGACCTCTCCATCACCAAGTCCCTCACCCTC
>CAYYCI010000374.1:0-4874 GCA_964470215.1 uncultured Planctomycetota bacterium | reverse complement strand
TGATCGCTCGGGTGGTCGGGTCGCTGGCTTTGGTGGTCGGGCTGATTCTGGTGACGATGCTGATTCTGAAGCGACTGGTGGGCGGGGCGAAGTCGCCGACGACCAGTCGAAAGGTCAGCGAACTGGTCGAGGCCACTCCGCTGGGCGGCAAGCGCTTCCTCTATCTGATTCGCGTGGCCGACCGTCTGCTTGTGGTCGGCGCGGGGGGCGACCGCCTGGTGCTCCTTTCGGAGATAAAGGACCCGGAGGTGCTGGCGCGGGTGGAGGCGCTGCCGCGTCGGAGCGACTTCTTCGAGATGTTCCGTCGCACCCGCCTCGGCAGTCAGTCCGAGACGCCGGCGAAGACGAGCGTTTGAGGCGATGGGAATGGCCCGGGAGCCGAGAAGGCGCGCATCACTGAAGCGGCTGCTCGTCGCGGCCGTCGTGGTGGCGGTGCTGGTGGGGGCGAGCGGTCCGGCACACGCCGCCGAGGTGCCATTCCCGTTCAAGTTGACGGTCGGGGTGGAGGGGACGAAGGACCCGAAGGAGTTGACGGGCACTCTCCAGATACTCCTGTTCTTCACCCTCCTGTCGTTTCTTCCGGCGCTGCTGCTGACGATGACGTCGTTCACGCGGATCGTGATCGTATTGTCTTTTGTGCGCCGGGCGCTCTCGCTCCAGACGCTGCCGCCGAACCAGGTTCTGATCGGCCTTTCGCTCTTTTTGACGGTTTTCACGATGGCGCCGGTGTGGGGGAGGCTCTCGCGGGAGGCGCTGGGGCCGTATCGGGCCGGGGAGATAACCCAGAGCGAGGCCTTGGAGCGAGCGGGCGCGACGATGCGGGGCTTCATGCTCCGCCACACCCGCAAGCGCGACCTCGCGCTCTTCGTCCACATGTCGCGCCTGCCCAGGCCACACGGCCCCGAGGATGTCCCGACCCACGTCCTCATTCCGGCGTTCGTCACCAGCGAGTTGAAGACGGCGTTCCAGATGGGCTTCGTCATCTTCCTGCCGTTCCTGGTGATCGACATGGTGGTCTCGAGCGTCCTGACCTCGATGGGGATGTTCATGCTGCCACCGGTGATGATCTCGGTGCCGTTCAAGATTCTCCTGTTCGTCCTGGTGGACGGCTGGCACCTGATTCTTCGGTCGTTGACGATCAGTTTCTCGATGTAGGAGGCACGCGATGAGCACGCCGACACAGGCCAATGGCACGCGCGGTGCGGCGAGCGGGCAGATTCCGCCGCTGAGGCCCCGAAGCCGCAAGACGAGCGACCCTTCGCCCGAGGAGACCGCCCGCGTGCTCTCTCAGATGGGCAGTTGGGGCTATCGCTGGAAGAGCGCGGTGAGGTCGTGGGTCTCGAGGCTACTGAGCTGAGTGGAGCCGGCTGATGAGCGTTGAACTGGTCTCGGGCCTGGGCCGCGACGCGGTCTCGCTGGTGTTGTTGCTGGCGGCGCCGCTCCTGGGGGTCGGGCTGGCCCTCGGCCTGGTCATCGGGGTGCTCCAGGCCATAACGAGCATCCAGGAACAGACCCTGTCGTTCATCCCGAAGGTTGTCGGGGTGATGATAGCGTTTCTGGTGGCGTTGCCGTGGATGCTGCGTCTTCTGACGAGTTACACGGCGCAGTTGTTCGTCCATCTGTCGCGTTTCGGGCTGGGGTGATGCGGTGAAGGCGCTCGTGGCGCTCGCCACACACTTCGAGTTGTTCGTCATGGTGCTGTGTCGCGCCACGGGGATTTTCCTGGTGGCCCCCGTGCTTTCGTCGCGGGTGGTTCCGCGCCTGGCCAAGGTGTTGGCGTGTGGCGCGGTGGCGGTGTGTTTGTTGCCGGTGGCGGTCGAGAGCCAGGGCGAGGTCAGGCTGCCGGCCTCGTGGTTGGGTTTCGGGCTGTGTGCGGCGCGGGAGTTGGGCGTGGGGCTGGTGCTCGGGTTTTTCGCCCTGTTGGCCTACACGGGCGTCCAGGTGGCCGGGGAACTCCTCAGCGAGCAGTTGGGCTTCATGATGTCGCGCGAGGCCGACCCGACCAGCGGCGAGGACGTTACCGTGGTGGCACATTTCGCCAGCGTGCTGGCCCTCTTGTTGTTCCTGGCCGTGGACGGCCACCACTGGCTCCTGGCGGCGTTGGGTCGGAGTTTCGAGAGGGTGCCGGTGGGGACGTTCTCGGTCACCGGCCTGACGATGGAGCGGCTGGTTGACGGGTTCACGCGGATGTACGAGAGCGGGGTGGTGCTGGCCGCGCCGGTGCTCTGTGCCACCCTCCTGACCACTCTGGCGGTGGGGATCGTGGCGCGGCTGGTGCCCCAGATAAACGCGATGATGATGGCGTTCCCGCTGAGGATAGCGATCGGGCTGGTGATGCTGGGGGCGGCGCTGCCGTTCATGGCCCACGCCGCCGAACACCAGTTCGTGGCCATGGCGCGTCAACTCCTCGGCCTGCTGAAGGCCACGTGAGGGAGACGGCCCCGTGCCGGAAGAGAGCGCGGAAGAAAGAACCGAGGAAGCGACCCCGCGACGCCGACAGGAGATGCGCGAGCGGGGAATGGTGGCACGCAGCCGCGAGGTCAACTCGGTGGCCGTGCTGCTCGGCGGGGTGGTGTTGCTCTACGTGTGTGCGCCGGTGATCTACGGCGGGCTGACCGGGCTGATGCGGTTCGCTTTCGGCCAGGCGATGTTGCGGCCGGTGAGTGTGCCCGGCGCCCAGGAGCTTCTCTGTTCGGTCGGGCTTCGGGCGCTGGGCGCGATCGGGCCGCTGGCCGTCGGAATGGTCGTCGTCTCCCTGCTGGCCAGTTACGGCCAGGTCGGGTTGATGATCACGCCCGAGAGCGTCCGGCCGAAACTCTCGAACATTGACCCGGTCCAGGGGCTGCGGCGGATGTTCTCGCTCCGCTCGGTGATGCGCATGGTCTTCTCGCTCCTGAAACTCGGGATCATCGTGGGCGTTTGCTACTTCGCCATCAGCAATCGCGTCCGAGAGTTCTTCCCGCTCGTCAACGAGACGGCCGGCGGGGCGTTCGCCTACATCTGCCGCACCGCCGCGGCCGTGGCCTTCCAGGTCTGCGCGGTCCTGGTGGTCATCGCCATCGCCGACTACGGCTACCAGAAATGGGAACACGAGCGGCGCCTTCGAATGACCCGCCAGGAGTTGCGCGAGGAACTCAAGCGCCTGGAAGGCGACCCGCTGGTGAAGTCGCGGATCAGGCAAATCCAGCGCGAGGTCGCCAGGAGGCGAATGATGCAGGAGGTGCCGAACGCCGACGTGGTGGTGACCAACCCGACCCACTACGCCGTGGCCCTCCGCTACGACGCCGCGGCAATGGAGGCGCCCACCGTGGTGGCCAAGGGGCGGAACCGCCTGGCCGAGCGGATCAAGGAACTCGCCCGCGAGCACGGCGTGCCGCTGGTCGAGGACAGGTTCCTGGCCCGCGCGCTCTACCGCACGGTCGAGGTGGGCCAGGAGATTCCCTACACGCTCTACCAGGCGGTGGCGCGGGTGTTGGCCTACATCTACCAACTCCGCCGGCGGGTGCCGACGCGCTACATCCCGCTGGCCGAGGAGCCGCAGGTGCGGCCGGGCGCGAGAGCCTGAAGGACTGAGGAGAAACGATGGCGGCAAGCGCTGCCCAGGTGCGTGGCTCGTCGGTGTGGCTGAGGATGCTCGAGCATAGCGAGGCCGCCCTCGCTCTCGGGGTGGTCGGCATCCTGGCGGTGCTCATCATCCCCATGCCGCCGCCGTTCCTGGACATCCTCCTGACGATCAACATCTCGCTGGGGTTGATCATCCTGATGGTCGTGCTCAGTTGCGGCGAGCCGCTCGAGTTCTCGACCTTCCCCTCCATCCTGCTCTTCACCACGCTCTTCCGCCTGGCCCTCAACGTGGCCTCGACGCGGCTGATTCTCCTGAAGGCCTACGCCGGGAACGTCATCCTCTCGTTCGGCAACTTCGTGGTGGGGGGCAACATCGTCGTCGGCATGGTCGTCTTCCTCATCCTGGTGGTCATCCAGTTCGTGGTGATCACGAAGGGGGCCGGCCGCATCTCCGAGGTCGCCGCCCGCTTCACCCTCGACGCCATGCCCGGCAAGCAGATGGCGATAGACGCGGACCTCAACGCGGGCCTCATCACCGAGGACGAGGCGCGCGCGCGCCGCGAGAAGATAGCCCGCGAGGCCGAGTTCTACGGGGCGATGGACGGCGCCAGCAAGTTCGTCCGGGGGGATGCCATCGCCGGAATTGTCATCACCCTCGTCAACATCCTCGGCGGCCTCCTCATCGGGCTGATGAACGACATGCCCCTCTCCGAGGCAATCAAGCGATACTCGATCCTGACCGTCGGCGACGGCCTCGTCTCCCAGATTCCCTCGCTGGTCATCGCCACGGCGGCCGGGGTGCTCATCACCAAGGCCTCCTCGAAGACCAAACTCGGCCAGGACGTCACCAGGCAGATGGCCGCCCACCCACGCCCTGTGGGGCTGGCGGCCGTCCTCTTGGCCTGTATGGCGCTCGTGCCCGGCCTCCCGACGGTTCCCTTCGCCGTCATGGCTGCCTTCTTCGGGTCCCTCTATGGCGTAATGCGCCGCCACCGCGCCACCCCACCAACCCCCACCGAGGAAGAAAAGCCCCGAAAGACACGCGAAGAACGGATCGAAGACCTCCTGGTGGTTGACCGACTGAGCGTGGAGGTGGGCTACCGACTGATCGGACTCGTCGAGCCAGGTGGCGAGGGCGGGTTGCTCGACCAGGTCGCGGCCGTCCGCCGCAAGGTCGCCTCCAGTTTCGGCTTCGTCGTCCCACCCGTCCGCATCCGCGACAACATCCAGCTCGACCCAGAGACCTACGTCATCCGGATCAAGGGACAAGAGGTCGGCCGGGGCACCTTGCGGGTCGAGAAACTCCTGGC
>CAYYCI010000373.1:0-4887 GCA_964470215.1 uncultured Planctomycetota bacterium | reverse complement strand
GGCTCAATTTCCGCTTCCAGCCGAGGGAGGAATTGCCCGTCCTCTTCGCCTATCCTGTGACCTATCTCGTCGGGCCTGAACTTGCGGTCGGCCAGGCCAGTTACCTCCTGGCCTACGACCCTGCCGAGCGGGGCGCCAGGACCACCCGGCTCGGCCACCCTTACCAGCAGCCCCAACACGGCTGGGGCAACTCGTGGGGTAGTTGGCACCGGCTCGTCCCCACGCGAGTCCTCGGCGGATGGTCGCGAACCTATGCCTGTAACTGGATACCCGGCACCTTCCGCATCGGCTGGCACGAGACGAAAGCCACGCTCAAGGCTCCCGTCGAGGTGCCCCAGGGCGGCTTCGAGATCATGACCGCCAGCATGCCAGGCTGGCGCATCCACAAGGGCAGCCAACTCCTGGCCGAGCCAGGCAAGGGCCCGACCGAAGGGAAATTCGACCGAGGAACCTACGCCACGTTCGAGCACCCCGGCGGTTCGGTCGTCGTGGCCCCGCTCGACGGCCCGATCAACTTCCGCCTCGATGCCAGGGGACGCTTCTCCCTCCGCTACGCGCCGGGCAAGGAGAAACTGAGCGAGGGCCAGGCAGTGCGGTTCCGTGTGGGATTCGCCGGGGCGCCTAGCGGCACCACCACCGCCCAGATGGTCGAGTTCGCCGACAAGTTCGGCCTCGCCGAGCCGGGGAAGGCAGGCTACGCGCCCATCATCACCCGCGGGAAGCAACTGGACAACTATCTCGTCTGGCGGCTCCGGGCCGACGGCGGAGCACTCGAGGCAAAGGTGCCGAAGACCCCGATGCCAGGCTTCCTCCTGGCCTGCCTCGAGGGGATGAACGACGGCTGGTCCGCCTACCTCGTGGACCGCAACCGCAAGGGGCCGAACCTGCGGGGCATACCAGTGCGGGATGGCGTCGCCTACGCCGAACTCGACCTGGTCCCCGCCGACCTCGACCTCTTCATCGGCCATCCGGTCGTTTGCGACGAGCCGAGAGTGCGTATCCTCGTCGGCTGGGAGCAGGCGGGCCTGTGGTTCATCGAGGCCCACAACCCGACCGACCAGCCGCTCCACACCCGCTTGAGGGCCAATCGCGGCTGGGACCTGTTCTCCTTCGACCAGGAAATCGAACTCGGCCCGGGGACAAGCCGCACCTGGCGCATCCCCGACAGGTAGGGGCACGGCATCGCCGTGCCTGCTCGTGCCCGCCCCCTCAGGCGTTCCCCAGGAGGTTCCTGACCGTCTCGCGGGGGTTACACGCGCCGTGCTGAGCGCGAGCACGGTTAAGTCTCCAGACTCCGTCCATCGAGCGGGGCAAAGAGATTTTTCACGCCCGCCCACCACGTTTGCCTCCATCAACTTACGAACAACGCTATTGCCTCACTGCGCGCCCACGACCGCTTCAGGGGGGCAAGACTGAAGGGCGCGAAGGTTCCCTGGAACGTTCGCCCGTCTCTGTCCGTGTCCACCCGCGGCTTGATCATGGGGACGCGATAGTCCATCATTACGTCACTGGCTCAAGAACGTGGGAGATTGGAGGCAGGCAATGAGAAGAGTCGCAGCGCCACTCGTCGCCTTGCTGCTCGTCGTGTCAACTGCAATGGCCCAGGACGCCCGGGGAATCCTCCAGGCCACAGGGGTCAAGGGTGGGCTGCTCGTCGTGATCGGCTGCGACGACCCGAACCTGCTCGCCGGCTTGCGAGCAAGCGAGGCTTTTCTCGTCCGCGGCCTCGACACCGACCCGCAAAAGGTCGAGCGAGCGCGCCAACAACTCAACGCGCGCGGCCTCTACGGGAAGGTCTCCGTCGCCCGTTTCGATGGGCGCACCCTGCCTTTTGTCGAGGACGTGGTGAACCTGGTGGTCGCCTCGGACCTGGGCCAGGTGGCGATGGCCGAGGTGATGCGGGTGCTCGCCCCGCGGGGCGTGGCCTACATCCGCGACGGCGCAACGTGGCGGAAAAGCATCAAGCCCGTGCCGAGGGAAAACGACGAGTGGAGCCATTTCCTCCACGATGCCAGCGGCAATGCGGTCTCGCGCGACCCTCGCATCGGCCCGCCGAAGCGCCTGCGCTGGGTGGCCGGGCCGCGGTGGTGTCGGAGTCACGAGTTCCCCAGCAGCGTCATGGGCGTCGTGACGGCCAAGGGACGGATATTCACCCTGATTGACGAGGCGCCGCCGGGCATCTACGAGAAACTGCCCCAGCGTTGCACACTGGTGGCCCGCGACGCCGCCAACGGCCTGCTCCTCTGGAAGAAGCCGCTCGGGCGCGACTGGCAGCCGCAGTTCGGCACCGGCAAGGGCAACCGCTGGCAAATCCACCACACCATCCCGCGCCGCATCGTCACCGACGGCGAGCGCGTCTTCGTAACCCTCGGCTTTCTCGACTCCCCTGTCTCGGTGCTCGACGCCGCCACTGGCAAGGTCCTGATCAAGGCCCTCCCGGGAACCACCGGCGCCGACGAGTTGCTCCTCTCGGAGGGGATTCTGATTGCCAAGGCGACCAAGGGGCGTTCGGTCGGCGCCATGGTTCGCCTGACCAAGGAGGCGCTCCATGACGCCCTGGCTGCCGTGGATGCCGCCAGCGGAAAACTCCTCTGGCGTAAGGAGAAAGTCCGCGTCATCCCCTACTGCCTCTGCGCCGCCGACGGCCGCGTCGTTTACCACGACATGGATGCGGTAGTGTGTCTGGACGCCAGGACCGGGCGCCAGGTCTGGCGGGCGCCTTTGGCGGTTCGCTCCGCCCTCGGCGCCTCGAGCAACCTGGTGATCGCCGATGGCGTCGTCCTCTTCCACGGCAACACCAACCCGCAAGCCGCGAAGCCGACCGGAAAGCGGGCAAGGAGCCGCCTCTACCTGACCGCTCTGTCGCTCCGGGACGGCAAGGTGCTCTGGGGGAAGGCCGGCGGAAGGGGCTGGGCCGCCGCCTGCGTCCAGCCCACCGACCTCTTCGTCGCGAGCGGCGTCGTCTGGCTCGGAGGCTCCTTCCAGGGCCTCGACCTGCGAACCGGCCAGGTCAAGAAGACGGTCGAGGTGGGCAAGACCATCTCGCCCGGCCACCACTACCGCTGCTACCGCAGCAAGGCCACGGTCCGCTACCTCATCCTGCCCAAGCGCGGCACGGAGTTCATAGACATCTCCGGCAAGGCCCACATGCGCAACGATTGGGTCCGCGGCCCCTGCTTCACCGGCCACACCCCGGCCAACGGCCTGCTCTATAGCCCGTCGAACCAGTGCTTCTGTTATCCGGGGGTGAAGGTGCCCGGGTACCTGGCGCTTTCGGCCGAGCGGCCCGAGCCTCTGAAGCCTGCGACCGAGGCCAACCTCGAGCGCGGGCCTGCCTTCGGCAAGATCGAGCCGGCAGCGCCCGGCCCGGCGGACTGGCCGATGTATCGCCGCGACCCCCAGCGCAGCGGCGCCACCAAACTCCACCTCCCGACCCGATTCACGGCCAAGTGGGAGGTCAGGCTCGCGTGTCAGCCCACCCAGGCCATAGTCGTCGGCGGGCGCCTGTGGGTGGTCGAGAAGGACGCCCATCGCCTCCGCTGCCTCGACGCCGCCAGCGGCAAGCCCATCTGGGCCTTCACCGCCGCGGGCAGAATCGACTCCCCCCCCACCTACCACGACGGCACCCTCCTCTTCGGCTGCCGCGACGGCTCGGTCTATTGCCTGCGCGCGAGCGACGGGGCCGTGGCCTGGCGCTTCCGGGCCGCGCCCAGGCCCAGGCTGACCGTGGCCTATGAGCACCTCGAGTCGCTCTGGCCGGTCAGCGGCAGTGTCCTGGTCCAGGACGGGGTCGTCTACTTCGCGGCGGGACGCTCGTCGTTCCTCGACGGCGGGATCATCGTCTACGGCCTCGACGCTCGCACCGGCAAGCCTCTCTACCACCACATCCTCGAAGGCCCGTGGCCGGACGTCTGGAAGGACACTGGGGCGCCGTTCGCCATGGAGGGCGCGCTGCCCGACCTTCTGGTCAGCGACGGCAAGAACCTCTACATGCGCCGCATCAAGTTCGACCCGAAACTCAACCGCCTGCCGGTCAAGCGGGGCAGTTCGCTCGGCGAACTCGACATGGGCGCCATCCACCTGACCGCCACCGGCGGGTTCCTCGACGACACCGGCTTCGACCGCCTCTACTGGACCCACTCGCGCTGGTGGCCCGGCTTCTACTTCTCCCAACACGCCTCGAAGAGCGGCCAGTTGATCGTCTTCGACGACCAGGTCACCTACGCGGTGAAATACTTCTACCGCCGCACCATGTGGAGTCCCAAGTTCTACCCGGGCGAGAAGGGCTATCTTCTCTTCGCCGACGACCGCGACAACGAGCCCGCCCTCCTGCCTCGTGGCAAGAGGGAACCCGATCTGAAATGGCTCCCGCCTGAGTCCTACAAGGACAAGTACCGCCGCGGCGGAATCGGCGTGGAGAAGGGCACGGGCTTCGTCAGAGTGAAGCCGGCCAGATGGCAGCGCTTCATTCCCGTCAGGGTCAGAGCAATGGTCCTGGCCGGCGAGAAGTTGATCGTCGCCGGCCCACCCGACATCGTTGACCCGAAGGACCCCCTGGCCGCGCTCGAGGGCCGCAAGGGGTCGGTCCTGATGGTCCTCTCCGCTGCGGATGGGCGTCCGTTGGCCCAGCAGCGTCTGGGATGTCTACCGGCCTTCGACGCCATGTCGGCCGCGGCCGGCAGGCTCTACCTGGCGACCCACGACGGCCGGCTGATCTGCTTCGGGGGCCAGTGATGGGTGGCGGGGCAAGGAGGCCCCGCCCACACGACTCTTCCACGAAGGCCACGAAGGGGCACAAAAACCTTCCGGACAGTTCATCTCCGTACGAAGAAAACCGCAGTCGGTGCCGAGAAAGTCCACTCTCCGAGGTCTCTCTCAACGCCAACC
>CAYYCI010000372.1:0-4906 GCA_964470215.1 uncultured Planctomycetota bacterium | reverse complement strand
ACTAAGCCATTTGCGTTGTCGGTGATTTTCGAGCGGGGCAGGGGTCGGAGAGGGGTGGGAACCAGAGCCCACCGGGTCAGCCGGCGACGAGACGAGCCGGGCCAAGACGCCGGCGGGTCCTGCGAGGGTCCGGAAAGGCCCGCAGCGTGGCCGCGACGCCCACTCGCCCCTACCCTATGAGCGTTTCGGCAAGCCGGTTGACCGTTGCAAGATACCGACCGCGCCGGTGCGCCACCCCGACCGCGCCGGGAACGACCCCGCAGTGCGCAAGCAGTTCCTGCGCGTCCGCGCCGCGTACGAGCTGCCAGCGCACGAGAAGCACGACACCCTCCTGGCAGCCGAGGGCGAGGAAGGCTCGCCGAAGCCTGACCTCAGCGAGAATTACAACACCGAATCGGAATGGGGGTACTTCCTGTGGTGGCGGAAGAAGTTCTTCGACGAATGGCAGGCGCGCGGCGCCTCACCGCGGCCCTTCCAGCACCAGGCTGCCCACCTCGCAGCCGAGGTCCCTCGCGATGACCGGGCACTTGGCCTTGAGCACGAAGAACACGCCCCTGCCGACGTCGCTGAGCGTCTCGTAGTTCCCCTGGCCCTTCGCCACAACCAGGTCCGCGCGCCGGAAGCGCCGCCGAAAGTCCTCCGAGCAGTCTTCGAGGATCGTCCCCGGCGCGTCGGAGCCGTTGTCGATCACCTCCACCAGGGCCGTCAGCCCCGCCACCTCGGCATCCTCGACCGTCGCATCGTTGAGGACGGGGCGGCCGCGGACCGCCACCGTGACCTTCTCGAGGGGCATTCGCTCGATGAGCAGGCGGTCGAAGACGATCTCGCCCGCGTTGTCGGTCAGGTAGAGGATGTCCCGCGACGAGGCCACGGCCTCCTGGAACGCCGCCGGGTCGCCTGTCAGGGGAGCCGACAATGCGTGCCGCACGGCTTCCTCCACGCCCGCGTGGTCCAGCTCATTGTGGATGGCGGAGTCGATCACGTTCCCTGCGATGGCCAGGCGAGCCGCGGTGGCGAAGGGGTCGTCGGCCTCTTCGACCAGGCGCCGCAGGCGCGGGTACGCGCGGAGTGCGAGGGCGTTGAAGCGCTGCTTGACCTGGGCGTATGGATCGTCATTTCCCGTGAGCTCTCGGATGAGGCGGTGGAGTCGCTGTCCCATGGCCGGCGGCGTGGCCTGCGGGTCGAGCGTGGCGGCCATTCGCAGGGCTTCGCGGAGGACCCGTTCGTGGATAGCCTGGTCGCCGGTCGCCATGCGTGCGGCATCGAGCGCCTGGCGGATGAAGCAGGGGATGCAGTCGAGGAAGGTTCGCATTGGCGCATCTCGATTGGCCCGGGCTCGATTCTGCGGTCGAGTGCCGACGCCCGATTTCGGTGGCGTTGTAGCCGCGCAGCTAGCAGACGCCGCAGTCAGGGCGAAAAGCGCTTCGCCCGGAAGCAGATGCAGGCAGGGCAAGGCCTGGTCTCCAGGCCCTCTCCCTGCCTGATGGTGGAGACGAGGGGGCTCGAACCCCCGACCTGCAGAGCGCGATTCTAACGCTCACCCAATTGGGCTACGTCCCCACGTTTCCAAGCGCATTCTACGCTCCTGTGCACGCCCTGTCAAGCAAGGCTCTCGGCTTGACAGTCACCGCCGGTCCTCAATATAATTACGCTTGGCGGTGTAGCTCAGTGGTTAGAGCAGGGGAATCATAATCCTCGTGTCGGGGGTTCGAATCCCTCCACCGCTACCAACGCGATCCAACGCCTCTTCGTGCCAACTCTCGCCAGGCGCTCAAGTTATCGCACCAACGTCCCTAGTTATGTCGCTACCCGGCTTGCGACACTCATTGTCATCTTCCGCCGCCGGGTGCGCGCTAAGCGCGCACCCATGCGCGCACCTGCTCGACGGGGCCTCCAGCGGAGCGCGCGCAATCGCCCCGGCCTTCTCCCGAAGATCGGCGTGGGCATAGATGCTCGGGGTGAACTTCGGGTCGCTGTGGCGCGCCAGTTCCTGGGCAATCTTCACGCTGACCCCGCCGCGGAAGTCGGCCGCCCCTCGGTCTTCTCGTGCTGGGCGCGTGCAACACGTCCAAGCAAACACAAGCAGCAACGGCCCGGCGGGTGTGCCGGGCCGCGTCAACCCCTGCGTTCGGCCTCGCCCATCATGTTGACCATTCACATGCTTGCATGGCCAACATGCGGTTGGTAGAATGCTGGCGAACACTTGATGCTGTGCCCCTGCCTTTTCCCCGTGGCAGGCGGTGAGACTTTTCCCCGTCAGACGAGGCAACGATGGGACAACAAGCCCTTCTCTTCGAGTCGGTGGGGTCCGCGGAGGCCCCTCCGCCGCGCGCCCCCAGGCCCAGGAAACGCCTGACCGCCTACGACCTGGCCAGGCAACAGCGCGAGATCTCCGTCTCGGAGTTCTTCACCAAGAACCGCCATCTCCTCGGCTTCGACAACCCAACCAAGGCACTCCTGACCGCCATCAAGGAAGCGGTGGACAACTCCCTGGATGCCTGCGAGGAGGCGGGGATACTCCCCGAGCTCCGGATCGAGATCAAGGAGGTCGTCAAGGAGAAGCGCTACCGCGTGGCTGTCGAGGACAACGGCCCGGGCATCCTGCCCAGCCAGGTGGGCAAGATTTTCGGCAAGCTGCTCTACGGCTCGAAGTTCCACCGGCTGAAGATGTCGCGCGGCCAGCAGGGCATCGGAATCTCGGCCGCCGCCATGTACGGCCAACTGACCACCGGCCAGCCAACGGTGATCATCTCGAAGTTCTCCCCCAGGAAGCCGGCGCTCCGCTACGAGATAATGATTGACACCAAGAAGAACGAGCCCCAGCTGATCAACAAGGACTCCTGTGACTGGAACGGCGAGCACGGCACGCGGGTGGAGATCGAGCTCGAGGCTCGCTACCAGCGCGGCCGCCGCTCGGTGGATGCCTACGTCGAGCAGACCGCCATCACCAACCCTCACGTGCGGATCGTCTACACCACCCCCGACGGCGAGCGGCGGGTTTTCCCCCGCGCGACCACCGAGATGCCGCGCGAGCCCAGGGAGATCAAGCCCCACCCCCACGGCATCGAACTGGGCATGCTCATGCGAATGCTCGAGGACACCAAGGCGCGCCACCTCAAGACTTTCCTGACCGGGGAGTTCAGCCGGGTCTCACAAAGGGTCGCCGACCAGATAATCGCCGCTGCGGGCCTCCAGCCCAACAATCGCCCGCGGCGAATCGCACGCCAGGAGGCCGAAACCCTCTACAAGGCCATCCAGTCGGTCAAGATAATGAACCCCCCGACCGACTGCGTCAGCCCCATCGGCGAGGAACTCCTCCTCAAGGGGGTCAAGAAGGAACTGGAGGCCGACTTCTACACCGCCGTCACGCGCCCCCCTGCGGTCTATCGCGGGAACCCGTTCGTCATCGAGGCCGCCCTGGCCTACGGCGGCGAAATCCCGGAAGACGGGCCTGTGCGGCTGTTGCGTTTCGCCAACCGCGTGCCGTTGCTCTACCAGCAATCGGCCTGCGCCATCACCCGGGCCGTGACCACCACTTCCTGGCGCAACTACCGCCTCTCCCAGTCCGCCGGCGCCCTGCCGGTCGGCCCAGCGATCATAATCGTCCACATCGCAAGCGTCTGGGTCCCCTTCACCTCCGAGAGCAAGGAGGCGATAGCCCACTACCCGGAGATAATCAAGGAAGTGCGGCTCGCGCTCCAGGCGTGCGGCCGCAGGATGGCGGTCCACATCAGCCGCCGGCGCCGCGAGGCCGAGGCCGAGCGCCGCCGCTCCTACATCGAGAAATACATCCCCCACATCGGAATCGGCCTCAGGGAAATCCTCGGCCTATCCGAACGACAGGAGGCCGAAGTCGTCAACAAACTCTCCGCCATGCTCCGAAAAAGCCGGAAGTGACCACGATGGCAAAGCGAACCAAAAAAACGAAGACCACCCGCCAGAAAGCCGCCCGCGACCGCGAGGCCATCTCCCGGATGGTCGAGGTCGCCGGGGCCATCCACCGCGACATCCGCCGCGAGAAAAAGCCCCACATGACCTTCCCCGTCCGCTCGCTCTCCAACGTCCGCTACGACCCAAAGTTCGGCTCATTCCGGCTCGGCACCCGGCGCTCCCGCCGCGATTTCTCCTACGCCACCGTCAAGACCTTCGCACAGTCAATCCGCATGCTCGCCCTCTCGAAAGCCGTGGTCGAGGACGACGACATCATCAACAAGCGAGAGGCATACTACCGCTCGAAGTCCTGGGGCGAGGCCGCATTCAAGGAACAGCCCGAAAGCGACGCCGTCATGGACGACCTGGAGGCCATGCTCGGCTTCAACCGCGAGCAGATCGGCTTCATCCCCGACGAACACGGCGGCTCCGTCGCAGGGCGACTCGTCGTCATAGACCAGGACCCCCTCACCGGCGACGAAATCCGAATTGACTGCACCCGCTTCGGCACCGGCGCCTACAGCGTCCCGCCACAGGTCGAGCAACTCCGCTTCGAGACCTCCGCCCGATTCATCCTCGTCATCGAGACGACCGCCATGTTCCAGCGCCTCGTCAAACACGCCTTCTGGGACACGGCCAACTGCATCCTCATCTCGATGGGGGGAGTGCCCACCCGCGCCTGCCGCCGCTTCATTCGTCGCCTCTCCGATGCCCACAACCTGCCCGTCTACGCATTCACCGACGGCGACCCCTACGGCTACGCCAACATCTACCGCACCCTGAAAGTCGGCTCGGGCAACGCCGCACACCTCAACGAATTCTTCTGCGTCCCGAGGGCGCGATTCATCGGCGTCACCCCCCAGGACATCATTGACTACAACCTGCCCACCCAGCCCCTCAAGGATGTTGACATCAAGCGCGCGAAGGATGCCTTGAAGAACGACCCCTTCTTCCGCCACCACAAGGAGTGGCAGAA
>CAYYCI010000371.1:0-4916 GCA_964470215.1 uncultured Planctomycetota bacterium | reverse complement strand
TGGTCTTCATGGGAAGGAGGCGCGAGTTGTAGGCGGGCCGTCTCGGCCCGCGAAACGCGCGACATGCTCCGGGGCCACGCGGGGCGCAGACGCCCCGCCTACATGACCGGGCCTACTGGTTCTGCTTTCGCTCTTCTTTCTCCTGCGGCGGTTTGGCGTGGCGAGGAGGTGGGCGCTGGATGATGATGACCGGGCGATAGACCGAAGGCGGTGGCTTCTGTGCGAGGAGACGCCGCAGGCGGTCGTTCTCCCGCTCGAGCCTCGCCACTCTGGCCTTGAGTTCCTCGTTCTCTTTCCTGGCCTGGAGGATCTGGACTTTGCTCTCCTCGATCTCGCGGAGCAGTTCGAGGCGGGTGGCCTGGAGTTTCTCCTCGAGGTCTGGCGCGAGGGTCTCGATGGCCTGCTGGCGGGTCATCCAGGTGTCGTTGAGTTTGACGTGGCCGAGGAGGGTGTGTGCGCCCTCGTGGTCGGGGTCGAGGGCGAGGGTGTGGTCGAGGGCCTCGCGCGCCTTGTCGTTGAGGCAGCGCTGCTGGCGACACCACGTGGCGAGGGCGAACCAGTCGTCGGCGGTGCCGTGCATGGCTTTGTTGAGGCGCGCGACGTACTCGGCCATCAGGGCGGCGCCTCTCGTGGGCTTTCGTTCGATCTTGACCACGTTTTCGCGGGGCAGGCGCATCTGGAGCGAGACGCTCCCCTGGCCGAACTCGACGATGACCTCGCGGTCGTCAATCCTGATGACCTTGCCCTCGCGGGTGGTGCCGTCGGCGAGGTGGATGATGTCGGCCAGCGACGCCACGGGGATAAGCCACACGAGGAGGAGAGGTGCCAGGCGCATGGTCTCGGTCCTCCTGGGTTCAGGTCGCCAGTTGCCCTCCCGGGCCTCATGCATTATGGGGCCGGTGGGCGGGAATAGCAAGGCCCTTGCGGCCGCCCTTCACAATCTTTGACGGATTCGATGGGCTAAGGCTTCAGGTGGAGTTTGAGCGCCCAGTCGGTCGTCGAGCGTTCCTCCGGCCCCGGGAAAGGTGGGACGCGGATGGCGCCGCGGTCATCGGCGGCCAGTTCGCCCGGGGCCTCGAGCCACTTGCCGGTCCGAGGGTCGAACCGGCGTCCTTGCTCCAGGGGATGGCGTGGAGGGTCCGCGTGTGGCCGCTGAGGCCGGGGTCTATCGGCACGGAGCCGCTGCCCCATCGCCATTCGCCCGGCATGGCCGGGCGAGTGGCTGGTGCGCTCACGCGCGCTTCTCGAAGAAGACCTGCCAGTGGAGCCGTGCGGACTTGTCGGCTTGGAGCCTCAGGCGGATTCCCGCTTGCTCGCGGTGGAGCGTTGCGCGCGCGGCGTCGGCGACCGCGGCTGTGGCCGCGAGCCCCTCGGGGGCCGCGATGCGCACCTCGTAGGGGTCACCGCCCACGACGTCGCTCGTGCCGCCCAGGACGCACGCCTGGCCGTCCCAGGTCTCCGAGAGCAGGTCCACGGCCCCTTGAGTGATGTGGCGGCTGGTGCTGAGGACGACGGGACGGCCGGGGTCGGGACGCAGGCTCAGGACCCGACACGAGGCAGGCTTCAGGGTGGCCTCGAGTTTCCCGCTAAGCGGGCCAACGAAGCCATCTTCCCAGAAATCGAAGCCGAGCCACGTTCGTCCCGGCGGCAGCCCTATCCCTTCGAGTGACTCTTCGATGCGGAGTTCGGTTCGGTCCTCCCAGTTGAACAGTCCCACGACGAACTGTGGCGGGTTGAGGCGATTGTTGGTGAGCAGCCAGATGGAAGGGATGGGGCGCTCGAAGAGATCGGCGGGGCGGACGGTGCAGTCGTGGGCGGGCATGGTCCGCCTGAGCAACTCGAGCCGTTCGGGCGGCAGTTTCTCGTACTGGTAGGCGCTGGCGTTGAGTTGCCCCGCCAGGGTGACCCACGAGGCGAGGGCCCGCGCCTGGTTCAAAGGGACGGAGGGCCGGACGTAGATTGGGTCGGGGTCGTTGTACCAGACGCGGCGATTGAGGAAATAGAGATTCGAGCCGCTGCGCGGCCCGTTTTTCATCCCGCCCCAGTTCGGGCCGTTGTCGGGGCCGACGCGCATGGCATCCACGAGGCCGAAAGAGGCTCCGAGGGTGCGCATGTTCTGGGCGGCGGTGCATCCGAGGATGAAGGTCGCGGGGCCTGCGCCCTCGCGGACGGCCCTCAGGCCGTCGCGGAAAGCCTCGATGTGGGTCTTTTCGGGGTTCGCCAGATGGCTTTCGCCCAGGTGGTCTTCCCTGTAGCCTGTGCACACGTAGCACAGGCGACTGGCCATGCCGGTCCACAGGCCGTCAATCTTGACGTATCCGAAGCCCCATTCCTGGCAGATTCGCCTGGCGACGCTTCGGACGTAGTCGAGGGTTTCGGGCTTTGTGAGGTCGAAGCAGGTTCCGCCCCAGCGAACCTCGTAGGGCTTGCCGTCCTTGGTGGCGAAGAGGTGTTGCTTGTCGGCGAAGAATGGGTCGGCGGCGTTGCCCGCGAAGGGCATGAACCACAGGCCGGGCACCAGGCCGAGCGAGCGGACGTGGTCGGCTGTTTTCTTCATGCCGCTGCGGTAGGGTCCGGTGGGGTTGTGGGTGGTGAAGTTCTTTTTCGGCCCGTTGCCCTTCTGGCCGGCCTGCCAGCCGTCGTCAATCTGCACGACCGAGAAGCCGAATGGCGCCAGGTGGCGTGCGGCGAACTCCGCGTTGCGGGCGAGTTGGCGTTCGTTCGACGACCCGGCGTGGTACCAAGAGCAATAGACGGTCGGCTGAGGGCGGAGTTTGATCTTGTAGTGGGCGGCGACGGCATCGGCGTAGGCCTCGAGGCCCAGGCGGGCGTCGTCGAAGTGTCCGTGGAGAAGGGTCTCGAGGGTGAGGCTTTGTCGCGGCTCCAGGCGCAGGTTGCCGAAGTCGAGCCGAGGCTCGACGAAGAGTTTGTCCCCTTCCCTCTTGAGGAAGAGGAGCCCGCTGGCGCGGTCGTGGGTCAGCCAGGCGAGGACTGTGCCTCGGCGGCTCGATGGCTCGACCACGGCGATGTGGGCGTAACTGCCGAGCGGGCGGGCGTGGGCTATCTTCTTGAGGCCGAAGGTGCCGAAGGCCCGGAGGCGGTCGAGCGGGGCGAATGGGTCCACCTCGATGGGCGGTAAGGGGTAGCGGCGGAGGGACAGTGGCTCGTTGGCGACGTTGCGGACAATGGGTCTGACGGCGACGAATGGGCCGAGTCTGGTCTTTTCGAGTTTCAGTTCGATTTTCGGTGGGTTGCCGGGGTCGTTCCTGGTGTTTTCCGCCACAGACGCGTCCTCCGCAGAGTGGTTCAGGCGGTCGTGGAGCGCTTTCTCGCCGTTTGCTCGACGTGTTGCCGGGTCTGATAGACGAATGCCTCGACCCTGGTGTCCTCCCCGACGTGGTTGAAGCCGTCGTAGGCCATCTTGAGGATCGGCATGTCGGGATGGAAGCGGCGATAGCGTTCGAGGAGGGTTTCGACAATCGTGCCGGGCATGCAATTGAACGGGACGACGTTGACCACTCCGTCGAAGCCATGCCTGGCATATTCGACGGCGCGTCCCATGCTCAGCACGGCCTCGCCGCGAATGGCGAAGTCGAGGTACGGCCTGGCCAGTTCGATCACCTCGTCGGTGTCGGCCTCGTAGAGGAACTCGCGAATGAGCCCCCTGAAGGGGCGGGTGAGGCGGCGGAGTTCGCGTTCTTGATAGAGGCTGGTGGCGACTTCGGTCAGGTAGCCGAGGTAGTCGCGGGCCGCCAGGCAGTCGGTCTTCCGCTCCCGGGCGATGTAATCAATCCACTCCTCGATGGGCGGTAGGCAGACTTCGGCGCCGAGGGCCTCGAGTTTGCGGACGAGTCGATTGTTGCAAGTGGGGTTGCATCGGACGTAGATTTCGCCGACGATTCCAATTCTGGGCTTGGGCTCGGTGCGATCTGTCGCCACCGAGGCGAATGCCTCGACGATCTCCCGTGCCAGGGGCAAGAGGTCCTGGCCCCGCTCGACCGCGCTCTCGATCCGGCCGAGGAAATAGTCGTAGAGGCTGTCGCAGTCGCCCTTGGTTTTCTCGTAGGGCCTGGTCTGGCGTGTGACCTTCTGGAGGAGGTCCACGAGGACGAGACCGTTCCAGGCGAGTTTGCGGAATCTCGGCCCGAGGGTACCCAGGTCGCCGTAGTAGCCATCGGTGCTGGCCTGGTCGAGTTCGACGATTGGCACGTCCTCGAAGCCCAGTTCGTCGAGGACCATGCGGTGGAACTTGCTATACTGACCGAAGCGGCAGGGTCCCATGGCCGAAGGCATGAAGATTGCGCTGTGCTTGGGGTCGAAATCGGGTGACCGCACCGTCCGAACGATGTCGCCCGTGGTAACAATGCACGGGAAGCATTCCTTCCCGGAGGTGAACTGGCGCCCGACATCCACGCTCTCCTGGTCGGAGGGCGGCATGGGGACCGCCTCGACGCCGTGGTAGCGCATTGCGGCGGCCAGCGGGCGGTAGTGGTCGTCCATGAACGGCACGTAGATGGCGCGGTCGCGGCGATAGCGTTGAACGACCGCCATGGGCGAAGGCGGCCGGGGCGCTTCGGCCTTGCGCGCGTTGCGGATGCTGTCGAGGAACGCCTCGCAGCGGGTGATGGCCCCTACGTCGGCGCTGTGTTCGTCCACCTCGATGGTCAGGTAGGGCTTGTCGCGCATCTCGCGGCTGAAGTATTTCATGATGAAGGAGTCGGGGCCGCAGCCGAAGTTGGTGATGTAGAGGGCCTGGAGGCGAGGGTTCTCGGCGATCTTGCGCCCGAGGATCAGGATGCGCTGGCCGTAGCGCCAGTACATGTTCGGGTAGTCGTGGCCGATGTCGGCATCATCGAGGGGAATGAAGTCGGGCGGGATGGCCAGCACCCCGAGGTCGCGGAGTTTCTCGGGCAGGC
>CAYYCI010000370.1:2864-4921 GCA_964470215.1 uncultured Planctomycetota bacterium | reverse complement strand
GGTGCTCGTTGTGGCGCATGACCAGGAATTGGAGTTCGACGAAGGGGTTCGAGCGGCCGAGGGCCTGGCGCTGGGCCAGCAGGGTCTTCACCCCCTCGACGACCTTGGCGAAGTCGCCCCGAACGCGGTATTTCTCGTATGTCGCCTGGTCAAGGCCGTCGAACGAGATGTAAACCTGGTCGAGGCCGCTCTCGATAAGTGCCCGAGCCGATTCGTTGTTGAGCAGATGAGCATTGCAACCCATGCAGACCCTGGCGCCAGTGGTCTTGGCGTAGGCTATCATCTCCGGGAGGTCGCGATGGAGCATTGGCTCGCCGTAGTTCGAGACGTTCAATTCGATCAAGTATGGCCCGAGTTCGTCAATGCACTTCTTGAACAACTCGATGGAGAGGAACGTGGTCTTTCGGCCCAGGGTGCCGCGCCCTGTGGGACAAAGTGGGCAGCGAAGGTTGCAGGCATTGGTCGGCTCGATCATCACGAAGTACGGCTTGCCGAGCACCCGGCTCGACCGCCAGCGCAGCGAGAGGTGGCACAGTCCTGCGTTGACCACGCGCCGTAGCGAGACCTCCCCGCTGCGCCAGAGCCGCCACCCTCGCCTGACCTTCCACAGAAGGTTGTGTCGCTTGGCCGTGTCGAGGTCTATGCGTCGTTCATCCGACATTGTTCACCTCCGTCGAGCTCTCGGCGAGCGCCGGGTCGGTCGCTACCCCCGAACTGCCCCAGGGCAGCCACGGGCAGTGAGCTTTCCAGGCGCGCATCAGCGAGAGCCGAAGCGCGCGGGGCAGCAGGGTGGCCAGAAGGCCAAGGGCAGCGTGGGGGTCTGAAGGCCCGTTGGCCACCGCTCTGGCGAAAATGCGGCGGGCCCTCCCCCGCTGCCCAATGGCGAGAAGACACAGCGCATAGTTGCGGTCGAGCCTGTGAAGGCCGCGCCTTCGCATGCGACGCAGCCGCGGGGGGGCCGAGTCGGTCAACGCCCCCTCCAACACGCTCCGCGCCCCGCGATACATACCCCAGTGCTTGGCCGTCAGCGAGGCCCCGTGCACCCGGTGGTGCACCAACATCTTCTCGACCGCCGCGAACTGGTAAAAGCGGGCGATGCGTAGCCACAAGTGCCAGTCCTCAGCCCACACCATGTCCTCGGGGAAGTAGCCGCACCGCTCGAACGCCTCCTTGCGGACCACCGCGCCCGAGGTCGGGCAGTGATTGCGGAACAAGAAGTCCTCGAACACCCACCCCTGAGGGTTCCTTGCCACGGACTCTTCGATGACCCTCCCCTCAGCATCCACCCGCGCCACTCGGCAATAGACCAGGCCGACCTGCGGGGAATCGAACTTTGGCACCTGGAGGGCCAGTTTCTCGGGGTGCCACAGGTCGTCGGCGTCTATGAACGCGATGAAGCGGCCGCGAGCCTCGCGGATGCCGCGGTTGCGCGCCGCCGCGGGGCCGCTATTGGGTTGTTCGACGAGGCGCACCGGCTCGCCGTAGTTGCGGACTATCTCGCGGGTCCCATCGGTCGAGCCGTCGTCCACCACCACGACCTCGAAGTCGCGATAGGTCTGGGCGAGGACGGACTCCAGCGTCTCGCCGATATACCGCTCGGCGTTGTACGCTGGAATCACCACGCTCACCGTTGGCTCGTCGCTCATGCCTTCAGCCCCTACCTAACCGCGGAGACCGCAGAGATCGCAGAGAATCCGCAGAGCGACCATCAGGGTTTGGGCGCCTCAGCGGCAACCCTGGCGGCGCAGCGCCGCCCGCCCCGCGAGCCTCCCCTGGACACTGGCCCGGTGGCACAGGCTTTCTAGCCTGTGCATGCCAGCCCTTCGGCACAGACTGGAAAGTCTGTGCCACCGCAAAGGCAAGCACTGGCCGTCCTCCACCAATTTTCTCAGCGTCATCTCTGCGTTCTCCGCGTCCTCTGCGGTTCATCTCTCCTTTCAACCGCGGAGACCGCGGAGAACTCGCAGAGGGCAAGAACCAGACTCTCGAAACCCCGATCTTATTCTCAGCGTCATCTCTGCGTCCCTTGCGGTTCATGCCTCGCTTCAACCGCGGAG
>CAYYCI010000370.1:0-2764 GCA_964470215.1 uncultured Planctomycetota bacterium | reverse complement strand
CATGCCAGCCCTTCGGCACAGACTGGAAAGTCTGTGCCACCGCAAAGGCAAGCACTGGCCGTCCTCCACCAATTTTCTCAGCGGCATCTCTGCGTTCTCCGCGTCCTCTGCGGTTCATGCCTCTTTCCTGCGCGCAAGGCGCCCGACCTGAAGGCCGAACACGCTGGCCGAGAACGGGGCGAAAACGCCCCGATATCCACCATGCCACACGCCCACGCGCTTCAACGCCAGCGGGTTGTCCCCCGCCTTGACCGGTCCGCTCGTCGTTGTGAACGCGCCGAGGTAGCCCGCCTCCTCGACCAGTTCGATCGCGTCGTCGCTGTGGTCGCCGGCGGGGTAGGCGAAAAGGGCCACTGGGGCGTCGAGTTCGGCCCTCAGGCGTTTTTTCGACTCGACGAGTTCGCGATGCGCGCGCTCCGGCTTGACCCTGGCCAAGGGGACGTGGGAGAGCGTGTGGGAACCGATCTCCATGCCCAGCGCGAGGAGGCTCCTCACCTGGTCCCAGGTCATCGGGCGGTAGCGCTGGGGGTCGGCCTCGCCGGCGCCGAGGGCCGAGCCGACCTGCTCGACCACCGTGTCCGTCTCTTCCGGCGTCAGGCCGAGCGAGCGAATGGCCAGGGAGAGTTTTCGCTCCAGTTCGACTGCGAGGCGGGCCGGCCAGGATCGTCCCTCGCGCCATCCCGCTAGCGGGGCCAGGGGCCGCGCCACAGGCTCGGGCAGTTCGTCCAGGCCGACGGCCCTGGCGCCCTCGCGGGCGCCCTGCTCGACGTAGTCGTGCAGGCGGTCCCACCAGAGCACCTTCTCCGTGTCG
The DNA here is from genome assembly GCA_964470215.1 of uncultured Planctomycetota bacterium. Lineage (GTDB taxonomy): Bacteria > Planctomycetota > PUPC01 > DSUN01 > DSUN01 > CAYYCI01. The sequence continues at coordinate 1,953 of CAYYCI010000370.1, read as the reverse complement.
ATCCAGCCGGTGGTCACGAAGAAGGTCGCCGGGAGGCAGTAGCGCTGGAGGAGCGGGAGGGCCTGGGTGAAGTTGTCCTCGTAGCCGTCGTCGAAGGTGATGGCCGCGGCCCGCGGCGGGAGCGGCTTGCCCTTGCGGAGGCAGGTGACCAGTTCGCCGGCTGGCACCACGCGGCAATGGCTCCTGAGGAAGCGGAGTTGGCCCTCGAACTCCTCGGCGGAGACCGACAGCGGGGCGTCGGCCCCGACCCGATGGTAACGGAGCACCACGGCGGCCCCCTGGGGCACGGCGCGCCACACCCGCGTGCCGACGGCCAGCGCGGCGAGCGTGCTGCGCGCCAGTCGTTTCAACGGCTCAGCCACCATATCGCTCCCGCTGCTGCGGCCGCCGCTGCCGGTGGGGCGAGGGCGACCGCCTTGTTCTTCCAACTGGTGCCGAAGCGTTGCCAACTGCGGCAATACGTCCGCCACGGGCCGGAGACCGGGGCGAAGTCCGGCCCCTCGAGAATCGAAGGGTCACCACCGAGGCGCTCGGCCAGTTCGTGGAAGGTGAGGACCTCGACGTCCGGGCGTTCGGCGACGTGGCCGAGGAAGCGCTCGAACTTCCTGGCTTCCTCCGGCGCAGGAGCGACCACCTGGCCGCGCTTGCCGCGTCGTAGGAACGAAAAACTGTGCATGAGCAGGCAGAGCGCCGCCACGCCCTCTCTCGCGGCTGCCTCGACCACGAAACGCAACTCGGCCAGGGTGCAGGCGTTGATGTCGAAGTGGCGCCACGAGACCCATCTGCCGACCTTCAACTGGGCGAAGACCGTCACCGGCACCTCGGCCAGAGCCGCGAGCCGTCTTGGAACGTTCGGTGGTTCGCCGCCCAGTTCATAGGGATGGTAGCCCCTGGCCACTGACGAGTCGAGCCTGATGCCCACTTCTGCCAGCGCCTGGAAGGTGGCCGCGTTGCACCACAGGCCGCCGGCCCGATGGGCGAGCGGCTCGGACCCGCAGAGCCGGCGGAAGACTTCGACCGCCTGCCCGATGGCCGCGCTCTGATCCTCGAGGCCGTAGGCGGAGAGAGACTTCTGGGCGAACTTGCCGCCGAGCCATATCGGGTGGACGTGCACTTGCGGGTCGTGGCCGCGGGCGGTAACGGCCTCGGCGATTGAGCGGATGTGGTCGTCGCCGTAATGGAGAGCCTCGAGGGTGCTGATGAAGAACGTGGCCTTGACCCCGTGGGCGTCACAGATGTCCATCATCCGCTCGATGCCCCAGGTCCCATCCCCCACCCTCCCCCAGACCATCTGCTCGGGTTCCAGCGGGCGGAGACCGACCATCGAGGCCTCGGTGTCCACCGTCACGAGCAGGAGCGTCTTGTTTCGCACGGGCGTCACCGTTTGTGCTCCCGCAGGACGCGCTCGAAAACCTAGAGACACTCGCGCGCCACGTTGTCCCACGAGCGGCTCGCGGCTTTCTGGGCGATGGCCTGGCGGTCCCATGGGCGGCTGAGCGCCTCGACGAGGGCCTGGGCGAAGGCGTCCGGGGACCTTGCCTCGAAGAGGAGGCCATCCTGGCCCTCGCGGACGAGTTCCGGCGTGCCGCCCACCCTGGTGGCGACAACCGGGGTTCCGCAGGCGAGCGCTTCGAGAACCACGTTGGGGCATCCCTCGCGCCAACTGCCGAAGACGAACAGGTCGGCGGCCTGGTACCAGGGTGCCATGTCGTGTGGGGGCAGCGTTCCGAGGAACCTCGTCCTGCGCTCGAGGCCGAGCCTGCGAGCCAAAGCCTCGAGGCGCTCGCGCTCGGGGCCTGAGCCGGCGACGTAGAGACGAAGGTCGCCGTCGTGGGCCCTCGCGAGCCCCTCCAGGAGGGTGTCGAAGCCCTTCTGTGGAATCAGCGCCCCGGCCGAAAAGAGCACCTGCTCGCTCGGCCCCATGCCCAGCGCCGAGCGGGCCGCATGGCGGTC
>CAYYCI010000369.1:0-4963 GCA_964470215.1 uncultured Planctomycetota bacterium | reverse complement strand
TGCCAAACGCTTTGCGCCCTCTCGGCGAAGCATTCTTTTCCTTCTCGCCTGCATTGGGAACCCACGGTGCACAAAAGCGTGCCAAAGCCCACATCTCCGGCCTCCCTGAAGACCGCGCGCGAGTTTCCTTCATCCTCTCAGGCTTTCCGCTTCACAGTCCTGGTGGCACAGGCTTCCCAGCCTGTGCTCGAGGCGGGGCAGGCGCCTGCGGGGAGGCTGCGGCCGCCGGGAGTCGAACTCTCGCTGCGTCAGGCAGGGAACTGTGGTATAATATCACAAGCGGGTCCCCGTGATCCCGGGCGAAGTCTTCCGCAGGTTCCCCGCAGAGTTGAAGGGCCAGAGAAATGCTCAGATGGAATCCAGTTACCCGCACCCTCGAGCAAGAAGAACACCACTTCGACCTCCAGGACATTCCGGAGCCGAACCTCTTCCGCGACACTTTCCCATATGTGGACATCCCTCGGATTCCCTTCGACCACCGCAAGGTGCCGATGATCCCGCCGGAGGAATTCTGGATCACCGACACCACCTTCCGCGATGGGCAACAGGCCCGTCCGCCCTACACGGTCGAGCAGATCGTCCAGTTATACAAGTTCCTCCACGAACTCGGCGGGCCGAACGGCATAATCCGCCAGAGCGAGTTCTTCCTTTATTCTAAGAAGGACAAGGAGGCGATCCGACGGTGCCAGGAGTTGGGCTACGAGTTCCCGGAGATCACCGGCTGGATACGCGCTACGCCCCAGGACTTCAAACTGGTCAAGGAGATGGGGCTGAAGGAGACCGGCATCCTGACCTCTTGCTCCGACTACCACATTTTCCTGAAACTCAAGAAGAGCCGCCGCGAGGCGATGGAGATGTATCTGGAGATCGTTCGCGCGGCCATAGAGAACGAGGTCATCCCACGCTGCCACTTTGAGGACATCACCCGTGCCGACTTCCTCGGCTTCGTGGTGCCGTTTGCCCAGGAGTTGATGAAACTGGCCGAGGAAAGCGGCCGCCCGGTGAAAATCCGGTGCTGCGACACCCTCGGCCTCGGAGTCACATACCCGGGCTCCTCGGTCCCGCGGTGCGTCCAGGGCATCATCTACGGCCTGATCCACTACGCGAACGTCCCGAACGAGTGGCTCGAGTGGCACGGCCACAACGACTTCTACAAGGTTTTGACCAACGCCACGACCGCCTGGCTCTACGGGTGTTGCGCGGCCAACGGCACTCTCCTGGGCATCGGCGAGCGGACGGGGAATCCGCCCATCGAGGCGCTGTGCATCGAGTATGTCGCCCTGCACGGCGACGCCCACGGCATGAACCTCCGCGTCATCCCCGAGATTGCCGAATACTACCGCAAGGAGATCGGCTACGAAATCCCACGCAACCAGCCGTACGTCGGCGCCGATTTCAACGTCACCCGCGCCGGCATCCACGCCGACGGCCTGCGCAAGAACCGCGAAATCTACACCATCTTCGACACCGAGGGCATCCTTGGGGTTCCTCCCACTGTGGCGATAACCGACAAGAGCGGCGTGGCCGGCCTCGCCCACTGGGTTGACTACGAGCTCCGCCACAAAGGCATCCGCATTGACAAGAACCACCCCGGCCTGCTCGCCATGAAGGATGAGGTCGAGCGCCAATATCGCGAGGGCCGCCTCACTGCCTTCAGCCACGGTGAACTCCTCGAACTTGCTCGCCGCCACCTGCCCGACCTCTTCGGCGATTGACCGGCGCCGGCACGCCGGCTATCATTCCCGGGCAATGGCACAGACGCGGGGCAGCAGCGCCGGCCGGCGCCTTCTCCTGGGCGCCCACATCTCAATCGCCGGAGGGCTCCACAAGGCCATCGCGCGGGGCGAGGCCCTCGGTTGCACCGCCATCCAGGTCTTCACTCGCAACAATGTGCGATGGACTGCGAAGCCCCTCTCGGAAGAGGCGGCCGAGCGATTCCGCGCGGCCTGGCACCGCTCGACCATCGGGCCCATCATCGCCCACGCCAACTACCTGATTGACCTCGGCAAGCCTGACCGCCGACGACTTCGCCTCTCGCTCCTGACCCTCGCCGACGAACTGCGCCGAGCACATCGTCTCGGCATCCAGTGGGTGGTCCTCCACCCGGGCACCCACGGCGGCCTCGGCGAGGAGAAGGCCCTCGGCCAGATTGCCCGCGCCATCGGCGACGTCCTCGCCGAGACGGCCGGCCTCGCCTCCGGCATTCTCCTCGAGACCAGCGCCGGCCAGGGCACCGCCGTCGGCTATCGCCTCGACCACCTCGCCTGGCTCCTGGAGCGCTGCGGGTCGAGAGAGCGGCTGGGGGTGTGTGTGGACACCTGCCACCTCTTCGCCGCGGGCTACGACATCCGCACGCCGGAGGCATACCGCCGCACCTTCCGGGAGTTCGACCGCGTCGTCGGCACCGACGCCATCAAGACGATTCACCTCAACGACTCGCGGCGTGAACTGGGCAGCCGCGTTGACCGCCACGCCCACATCGGTCGCGGCGAGATCGGCCTCGAGGCATTCAGGCTTTTCGTCCGCGATGCGCGCTTCGCCGACGTGGCGAAGTTCATCGAGACCCCTAAAGAAGGCAACTCGGACCGCCGCAACCTCGCCACCCTCCGCCGCCTCGCCTGCCGTTGACTAGGACGATCCGATGCGATACTATTTGGCCATCGGCGAGGTGTTTCGGCGACGAGGCGGAAGCGATGTCGAAGGCCAGGCGTTTTCTCCTCCGTAAGCGCGTTCTCATTCCCCTGGGCGTCGCGGTTCTCGTGGGCGCTTGCTGGCTCGCGCTCCGCACTCTCCTCTCGGAGAAGAACATCGCGCGGACCGTGAAGAAACTGGCTCGGGAACGACTCGGCTGTGAAGCCGAAGTCGGCACCGCGCGTTTCGGCCTCTTCTCCGGCCTCGAACTCCAGCGGCTCAGCCTCAAGTTCGGCGACCGCGAGCCTTGGCTCGAGTTGGGCAAACTCCACGTGGACCTCGACACGGCCAGACTCCTGACCGGGCAATTCCGGCCCGTGGCGGTGACGCTCGAGCGCCCCACCCTCGCGTTGACCCACCAGGTGGTCAAAGCGCTTCGCTCACTGCCGGCCAAGGAGCGCGGCGAAGCGGTCTTCCCCAAGGTCATCCGCCTCGTCGGCGGCCGGCTGGCCATCGCCCGGGGCGCACTCGCGGGAGAGCAGCCGCCGCTTTCGTTGGAAGTGAACCACCTCGCCGTCTCATCCCTCGCTAGCGGGAGCGGCCATCTGGAGTTTCGCTGCGATTGCCGTCTCGTCGGCGGCGCGCTAAGGATCAGCGGAACCGTCGCGCTCGGCAACAAGGAGGCGGACGTCGAGGTCAGGACCGAGAACTTCAGGCCCGGCGACCTGCCTATCGAGGACATCCTCAAGGCGCTAGGACACCCACGGGCAGTCGAGGCGCTCGACGGGGCAACGGCCTTCGAGGCTTATTGCCACATTGCGTGGGGCGCGAGCAGCCCTGAGGTGGACTACACGGCGCGGGCCAACCTGGCCGGCATCTCCTTCACCACGAAGCGCCTCCCCGGCCGCATCGTTGGTCTGAGCGGAAAGGTCGTCCTCCAGAAAGGAAGGCTCCTCGTCGAGAATGCGACGGGCTGGCTCGACCGCGCGCCGTTCGAGGTCCGCCGGCTGAATGTCGCTCTCGACGAGAAGGGCAAGCCGAGCCGGTGGGCCGCCCTGGCGCGCCTCCAGGCCCTTCCCATCAGCCTCTTGACCAGCGAAGCGGTGCCCGAGGCCATCAGGAAGGCGATTGCCAAGTTCGGCATCGGGGGCCAGGGCGGCACGCTCGACCTGGACCTCGCGCTCGAGGGAGACTCAAAAAGCGCGGTCGGAACGCTCGAGGCTCGCGCTCGCGACCTCGCGTTGGCGCCGCCCGGGTTCGACTATCCGCTCTCGCCTGTTTCGGTGAGATTGCGCTACGACGTCGGCCAGCGTAGGCTGTCTGTGAGCGACGTACGCACTGCGGGGCCGACCGTCGCGATCGAGGCTTCCGGCGAGGTTGCGCTTGACCACCCTCGCCCGAGATTTTCCTTCGCCGCGGACGTGCGCGGGCTTCGGCTCGACGCGACGCTCAAGCGCGCACTACCACCTGAGGCGCAAAAGGTCTGGGACGAACTCGGCGTGGGAGGCGGCAGTCTCGATGCCGACTTCCGCGTTCTGACAGGCGAGGATGGCCAGGTGCGCCCCGAGGCACTGGTGCGCGCCTCCTCCCTGAGGCTCAAGCCCAAAGTCTTCCCGTACCAGTTGCCGCCGCTGAGCGGTCGCATCCGCTACTCCCACCCCGGCCGCATCGAGGTCCTCGACCTGCGCGGCCAGAGTGGCAAGGCGGTCGTGGGCGCAAGCGGCGAGGTCGTCCTCGAAGGAAAGACCCCGCGACTGAATCTTCGCTTCTCGGCTTCTGGCATCGCTGTGGACAAGGCGCTCGTGGCAGCTCTGCCCACGGCGGTCCGCGAGGCAATCGGGCGCGTCGGCCTGGCCACCGGCCGCGCCGATGCGACCGTGGCGCTGGCCTCGGGGCCGGATGGCACCGTGGCCGACGTCGCGGCGACCCTGCGCGAAGGGGTCGCTGTGCCTCGCGATTTCCCCATACGCCTCGAGAACGTCAATGCCAGGGTCCGCTATCTGGGGGAGCGAGGCGTCGTCGTGCTCGACCATCTGGCGGCGACCCACGAGGGTGCGTCGCTGCGGCTCGACGGCCGCTTCCGCACCGGGAAGAAGGCTGGCTTCGAGTCCCTCACTCTCGCCGCGCGCGACTTGAAAGCCGACCGCTCGCTCCTCGGCGCTTTGCCAGAGGAGGCCCGCCGAACCATCGAGCCATTCGAGCCGGAAGGCAAACTCGACCTCGACCTCTCCTTGCGGGACGGAGGGGATGGCGCGAGACGCCTCGAGGTAGCGGCCGCTCTGAAGGGCATGGCCGCCACGCTAGGCGCCGGCCCGGAGAAGATACGCCTGAC
>CAYYCI010000368.1:0-4965 GCA_964470215.1 uncultured Planctomycetota bacterium | reverse complement strand
AAGTCGAGGTACTCCCGAAGCCCCTTCTGGCGCCCATCAAGGCGTTCTGGTCGGTCCTCGGGAAGACCGGCAAGGTCCGTAGCGATTGACCGCGCCAGAGCGGGCCTGAGCCGCGGTTGCAGGTTCGGGCACCCTCGTGTTGGCCGTGGGCAGAAGGACCAAGAGCGCAAGGCAGACTGACGGCGACGACTCCCAATGCTGCCGCGTGGGCATTGGCACGCTTTTTGCATCGCAACCATATGCCAGGCGAGAAGGAAAAGAATGCCCTGGCCTGACGCGCGGGCGGAGGAATCCTGGCGGATGGCGAGCCGGGGGCTAATCGTCCACGGGGCCGCCTAGTTCCTCGAAGACCGAACGTATCCGGGCGATTTCGTCCTCCGAGAGGCGGATATCGCCCGCGCGGGCGTTCTCGACCGCCTGCTCGGGCCTCCTGGCCCCGGCAATGGCCGCCGTGATCCCCGGCTGGGCGACCGTCCAGGCCAGCGCGACCTGGGCGAAAGTGGCGCCGTGGGCGTCGGCAATCGGCCGAATCTTCTCGAGCGCCTCGACCACCCGCTGGCGGTTCTTCGGCGTGAACCACTTCTGGCGGCGCCGATAGTCGTTCTCGTGGAGTTGGCGGTCTGGGGTCATCTTGCCCGTCAGGAGGCCCTGCTGGAGGGGGCTGTAGACGATCACTCCGATGTTGTGTTCGCGGCAGAATGGGAGGACGTCGGCCTCGATGTCGCGCCGCAAGAGGCTGTAGGGCGGCTGGTCGCTGGCCAGGGGCGCGTGCTTGAGACACTCGGCGAGCATCTCGACCGTGAAGTTGCTCACCCCGATGGCGCGTATCTTACCCTGGTCCTTCAGGGTCACCATCGCGTCCATCGTCTCCTCGATCGGCGCCGACTCGTCCGGCCAATGACACTGGTAGAGGTCAATGTAGTCGGTGTCGAGGCGGCGAAGGTTCATCTCGACCTCTTCGATTATCGCCCGCTTGTGGAGGTTTCGCCGGACGGGGTGGCGCGAGCCGTCGGGCATCTCGCACACGAAATACTCGACCCCCTCGTTCGGAGTGTCCCATCGCAGGCCACATTTGGTCGCGATGACGACCTTGTCGCGTCGGCCCTTGACCGCCTTGGCGACCACCTCTTCGCTGTGGCCCATGCCGTACATCGGGGCGGTGTCTATGCAATTGATCCCGGCGTCGAGCGCCGCGTGGATGGTTCGGATCGACTCGGCGTCGTCCTGCGGCCCCCAGTACCAGCCGCCGATCGCCCAGGCCCCGAAGATGATCGTCGAAACCTCCAGGTCGCTCGTTCCCAGTTGGCGATACTCCAACGCCTCTCTCCTTTCTCACCAGGTCTCGTAGTGGACGCGCGAGGGGTCGTAGTAGTCGGCGGGCCCCTTCTCCTCGTCGGGCACACCGACCGCGATCAGGGCGAACGGAACCACGCTGGCCGGCAGGCCGCAAAGTTCGCGGAATGCCTGTTCGCGGTCCCCGCTGGGATGCACACCACACCAACAAGTCCCCAGCCCGATGTTGGCCGCGGCCAGGAGGAGGTTCTGGACAGCAGCCGAGCAGTCCTGGACCCACATCCCCTTGTGTTTCTCCCGCTCGAGGTCTCCACAGACGAGGATCGCGAGGTTTGCGGTTTTGAGCATTCCCGCGTAGGGATGGATTTCGGTAGCGCGGTCCAGTTTCGCCCGCTCGCGTATTACGACGAACTCCCAGGGCTGCTCGTTCCCGGCCGACGGCGCGGCCATAGCCGCCCGAAGCAACACCTCCAGTTGCTCGTCGCTGACCGCCTGAGCCTTGTACTTGCGGATGCTCCGACGACGCTGAATGAAATCGAGAACGTCCTTCATCTTCCTCACCTCCAATCAGGACTAACCACGACGGAGCAATATATGCGGCCACCAGCCGCGAGTCAACACGCCATACCATGACCGAGCCTGACCCTCGATTGTAGGGAAGTCCGAGGTCAGTGCCTGGGAAGACTGGGGCGGGACACAGATGCGCCAATCGCCTATGATCTCGGCTCGCACCCCGGCGACCGGTAGAACCGAAACTCCGCCCCGTGTATACTCGGTGCATCACTGAAGGGGCCCGTGGCCCTCGGCGCTCGCGGCAAGAGCATCGAGCGCCGGGTCGCAGCCCCGGACACTGCCGCGTATGGAGACTAAGGAACTCGGAGGTGCACTATGATGGCCGGGACCATGACGCGGGGGCATTTCACAGCCGCCATCCTCTGGGTGCTCGCCTCTATGGCGGCGAGCGCCGCCGACGGCCAGTCGGCCAGAAGCCTCGTCGAGGACTCCGGTGTCCGCGGCGGGCTCGTCGTGTGTGTGGGAACCAACAGCCCCGAATGGACCGCTGCCCTGCGGGTGAACGCACGCTACCTGGTGCAGGGCCTCGAGCGCAACGCTGCGCTCGTCGAGAAGGCCAGGGCCTATCTGCACGCCCAGGGTGCGCTCGGGTCCGTGAGCGTTGTCCGCTGGGACGGGCGCCGACTCCCCTACGCCGACGGTCTGGTCAACCTGTTGATCGTCCGCTCGGGGGAGCGCGTGGCCAAGGCCGAGGTCTCCCGCGTCCTGGCCCCGGGAGGCGTGGCCTATGTCGAGTCCGACGGCCGCTGGGAGAAACACACCAAGCCCTGGCCGAACGACATTGACCAGTGGAGCCACTTCCTCCACGGCCCGGACAACAACGCGGTGGCGAACGACACGCGGGTCGGCCCGCCCAAACACCTCCGGTGGGTGGCCGCCCCGCGCTGGGGCCGAAGCCACGACCACCTGGCCAGCATGAGCACCGCCGTAACCGCCGCAGGCCGACTCTTCTACATCGTGGACGAGGGTCCGGTCGCGTCGGTCAAGGCGCCAGCGCGGTGGTTCCTGGTGGCACGCGACGCCTTCAGCGGAGTCCTCCTCTGGAAGCGGAAGGTCGAACCCTGGGAGGACCACCTCCGACCCTTCCGAAGCGGCCCCGCCGAACTGCCCAGGCGTCTGGTGGCAGTCGGCGACAGGGTCTACGCCACCCTCGGCTACGGCAAGCCGGTCAGCGCCCTCGACGCCGCCACAGGCCAGTTGGTCAGAGTGTTCGAGGGCACCGAGAACACCCACGAGATCATCGCCGACGGCGAAAACCTCTACCTGGTCGTCTGCGCCCCGCTGAAGGAGAAAAGCCCGACAACCGGCCGGGTGCTCCGCAAGTTCCCGCTTTGGAGAGGAGCCTACGCGGAATACGTCATCCAGTACCCACCGAAGCACCTCCGCGTCGTCAACGCCAGAACCGGGAACCTGGTCTGGAAGAAGGACGACGAGGAGGCGAGGAACATCCTGCCGCTGACGCTCGCCGTCGCCGATGGGCGCGTCTTCTTCCAGAACTACACCCACGTGGTGGCACTCGACGCGCGCAGCGGCCAGGTGGTCTGGCGCGCGCCCCGACCAGGCCCCAGGCAACGCTATGCCTGGCTCGCACCGACCCTCGTCGTCAAGGATGGCATCGTCCTGTCGGCGGACCGCGCACCCGACAAGCCCGTGGACACAGGCGCCGAGGACAAGAACGCGCTCGAGTGGAGAGTGTCCGCAAACCACCTCCTGACCGAAGGCCAGATAATGGCGTTCGACGCCAGGACAGGGAAGAGGCTGTGGACCGCCCCCTGCCACGAGGGCTTCAACTCCCCGGTGGACATCTTCGTGATCAACGGCACCGTCTGGAGCGGGGTGTTGGCGTGGGGGAGGCAACCGGGGATAACCAGGGTGCTCGACCTGCGAACGGGCCGCGTGGTGGCCGAGCGCCCGCCCGACCAGAAGACCTACACCATAGGCTTCGGCCACACCCGCTGCTACCGCCACAAGGCAACCACGCGCTACATCCTCCAGGGACGCTCGGGGGTCGAGTTCATTGACGTCCGCTCCAATCGCGTCATCGCCCACCACTGGGTTCGCGGGACATGTCAATATGGGATAATGCCGGCCAACGGCCTGCTCTACGCGCCGCCGCATTCGTGTGCGTGCTACATCACGGCCAAACTCAACGGGTTCAACGCGCTGTCGGCCTCGCGTGCGCCGGCTCCCACCGAGCAATCGCCCAGGCTCGAGAAAGGCCCGGCCTTCGGGGCCAGCGAGGCGGCAGCCGCAAGGCCCGGGGACTGGCCGACCTATCGCCACGACCTCGCGCGCAGCGGCTCGACCACGGCTAGCCTCTCGCCGCGCCTCTCGCCGAAGTGGGAGAAGGCCATCCCCGGGCCGCTCACCCCTCTCGTCGTGGCCGAGGGAAAGGTTTTCGTCGCCCAGCGCGACGCCCACACCCTCCACGCCCTCGGCGCCGAGGATGGCTCGGTGGTTTGGTCGTTCGTTGCGGGCGGCCGCATTGATTCCCCGCCGACCATCCACGAGGGCTTCGCCTACTTCGGCTCGGCCGACGGCTGGGTCTATTCCCTTCGGGCGCGCGACGGCGCACTGGCCTGGCGCTTCCGCGCCGCACCAGAACCCCGACAAATCGTCTCCTACGACCAACTCGAGTCGGTCTGGCCTGTGCCCGGGAACGTGTTGGTGTGTGTGCCGAAGGGTCGGTCGCGCCCGGTGGCCTATTTCGTGGCGGGGCGATGTTCCTACCTGGACGAGGGGATTTACCTCTACGGCCTCGACGCCCGAACCGGCGAGCCACTGGTCAGCCGCCGACTCTGCCACCTCGACCCGAAGACCGGCGAGGAACCCCAGCGGACAATCCGCGGGGTGAGCATGCCGGGGTTGTTGCCCGACGTCCTCTCCTCCGACGGCGCGTCGCTCTTCCTGCGCCACGCGCGATTCGACTTCGACGGCCAGCCCCAGCCGGAGAATGTCGAGCACCTGTTCACCTCGGTCGGCTTCCTCGACGACTCGTGGTGGCACCGCACATACTGGCAGATCGGGACGACCATGCGCGGCGGCTACGGCGGCTGGCCCGTAGAGGGGAACCGGCGCATCTCCGGCCGCCTCCTCTGC
>CAYYCI010000367.1:0-4978 GCA_964470215.1 uncultured Planctomycetota bacterium | reverse complement strand
CCGCGTGGCACCACTGACCCCCAGAGCGCCCCCCCCTGACCGATCCCACTCCCCCAACTCTTACCGAACGATTAGGGCTGGTCTCGGGCGAGGTGAACGTGAGTTTCATGGACCACACGGCGCGGAAGATGAAGGGCTAGGAGCGCGGGGAGTTGCTCGTCAGCGTGCCGTATCATCGGCTCGGTGGGGTGGTCTCGGCCATTCCGCGGTGCTCGGCGGGAACGGGCGAGCGCCACATCCCGCCGTAGTTCGCTCAGCCGCAAGGAAAGTGAAGCGGATTCACAAGAGGGCGGTGGAGAAGTAGCGCTCGGCTCGGTCGGGCAGGACGGTGGCGATGTTGCCGCTGATGCGGCGGGCGAGTTGGCGCGCGGCCCAGACGTTGGCTCCCGAGGAGATGCCGACCAGCAACCCGTAGTCGCGGCCCAACTGGCGGGTGGTCTCGATGGCGTCCTCGTCGCTGACCTCGACCACCTCGTCAACCATCGAGACGTCGAGGATGGGGGGGATGAATCCGTCGCCGATCCCCTGGATTTGGTGGAGGCCGGGTTCGTGGCCGAGGAGCGCGGAGACGTTCTTCGGCTCGACCGCGACGATCCTCACCCCACGTTTCCGCTCTTTCAGGAACTTGCCGACGCCCTGGAGCGTTCCGCCCGAGCCGACCCCGGCAACGAAACAAGCGATCTCGCCGCCCATCTGGCGCCAGAGTTCGACGGCGGTCTGTTCGTAGTGGCACCGGGGGTTGTCGGGGTTCTCGAATTGGTTGGGGATGTAGATTCTGGGGTCCTCGCGGGCCATCTGTTTGGCGCGCTCGACGGCTCCCGCGATCCCGGCCTCGTCGGGCGTCAGGACCAGTTCGGCCCCGAGGGCCTTGATGAGTTTCTTTCGCTCGACGCTCATCCCCTCGGGCATGACGATGCGGACGCGGTAGCCCTTGAGCCTCCCGACGAGTGCCAGGCCGATGCCGGTGTTTCCGGAGGTTGGCTCGACGATTATCGAGTCGGGCCGCAGGCGGCCGTCGCGCTCGGCCCCCTCGAGCATGGCCAGCGCCACGCGGTCCTTGATGCTTCCCCCGGGGTTCAGATACTCGGCCTTGACGTAGATGTTCTCGCCCCGCAGACGCAGCAGCGGGGTGTTGCCGATTAGTTCGAGGACATTGTCGGTCAGCACTGTGTGGTTTCCTGCCCGCGACGGCCGCCACCGCCCATCTCGCCTGGAAGGGGCTATTTGAAGGAAAAGCCCTAGTCGTGTCAAGCCGTGAGGGCCGCGCCTTCAGAATGCCTTGGTGTAGCCGGGCCTGGCCACCGGGTAGTTGCCCCTGGCATCGGGCAGGACGGGGGGCTTGCTCTTCATGGTGTAGTTGTCGAGGCCCGGGGCGAGTTCGAGGTTCGAGGCGAGGGCCTGGTCCCAGGTGACGAACTTGCCCGACTCGATAGCCATCCGCCCGAGGATGCCCGTCATGGCCGCTTTCGCACAACGCTCGGTCTCGTTGTGTGGCTTGTCGTTGCGGATGGCGTCGAAGAACAGGTCGATCTCTTTTTGGTACGGATTGCAGCCGGGGCCGGTGTAGCGCCAGATTTCGTTCTCGCGGGCCTGGTTGTAGTCCTTGAAGATTCGCGGGTTCCTGATGCCCTCGCCGAGGACGGCCGAGCCTTTGGTGCCGTGGATATTGGAGCCGAAGAAGCCCCAGCAGCCGCGCATGTGGCGGCCCTGGGCGAAAAGCCGTGTGCCGTCGGGGAACCGGAACTCGCAGGCGTAGTGGTCGAAGAGTTGGTCGGGCACCGAGCGGACCTCGCGCCCGCCCTGGCCCTGGGCCGCCACCGGCCACGCGCCCTTCACCCAACAGCACACGTCGAGGTTGTGGATCAGCCAGTCGAGGATGAACGAGCCGTTGAGCCAGGTGTAGCAGGAGTAGTTGCGTATCTGGTGTTCGAGTTCGCTCTCGCCCGGGCGTTTTGGCCTGTAGCCGACAGGGCCGTGCATGCGGTATGCCCAGCAGGTGATGACCTCTCCGATGATGCCCTTGTGGATTTGCTCGACGGCGTGCTCGAGCGCGGTGTAGTGGCGGCTCATCAGGCCGCCGGCCACCTTGAGGTTCTTCTTCTCGGCCACCTGGCCGGCCGCCAGGACGCGCCGGATGCCCGGAGCATCCACCGCGAACGACTTCTCCATGAAGACGTTCGCGCCCTTCTGGACCGCATACTCGAGGTGGATGGGCCGGAAGGCCGGCGGAGTGGTCAGGAACACGGCATCACCTTTGCCGAGGAGGTCTATTGCTTTGCGGTAGGCGTCGAAGCCCAGGAATTGCCGGTCGGGGGGAACGTCCACCCTGTCCTTGAATTTCGCCTTCAGGGTCCGGAGGCTCCGCGAGAGGCGATCGGTGAACAGGTCGGCCATGGCGACCAGTTTCACGGGGCCTTTGTTCGAGAGCGCGTTGGCGGCGGCGCCGGTGCCGCGCCCGCCGCAGCCGACCAGCGCGATCTTGATCGTGTTGTCCTCGGCGGCGTAGGCCCTCGCCGCGATGGCGCCGAAGGTCGCCGAGGCCGCTAATGCCCCCCCGCGCTTGAGGAACTCGCGCCGCGACCGCCCCGCCTTCTCCTTCCGTTCCATCCCTGTCTCCTTTCTTGGTGGACATCCAATTACCTACCGCGCCGCCGCCGTTTTGTCAAACAAGCCACCATCCGTACGGGTGTGATCCTCGATTGCAGGAATTCTCCTCCGGGTGTCGTGGCAGGTCTATGGGCTGGGTGGTCTGAGACTATGAGGCGACCCCGGGCCCAGCCGTTCGAGAAAGGCGGGGCGGGACGGGGCTTTGGCACCCTTTTGTGCACCGTGGGCTCCTAATGCAGGCGAGAAGGAAAAGAACGCTTTGTCAAGAGGACGGAAAGCGTTCGGCATGCGCAGCTTCGGAACGACAAGTGGAGTTGGCTGGCAGCCAGGGCATTCTTTTCCTTCTCGCCGCGCGATTGATTGCGGGGCAAAAAGCATGCCAAAGCGCTGTCCCCTGCCCCACCGGTAGAGGTAAAGGCGCTTCTTGTTGTAACGGGTCTCGACCGGACGGGCACGTGTTGCCGCAGTCCCGAGGATTGAGTATGTTGTCCGAGGCACTAGCCCCCCGGAAGGCTCTTCGATATGGCAGGCGCCCCAATGCGAGCGTTGTTCCCGCTGCTGATCGCTGCCGGACTGGCCTTCGGCGGGGAGGAGTCGCGGAGGCGCGCACCTCCCCGGACCCCGTGGAGTTTCGGCAATGAGCAGATTCGGCTTGTCTTCGCGCCCAGGGCGGGGCGTTACCCGCTCGCGCGCATTGTCAACGGGCTGAGTCGCCGGACTATCGCGGTGGCGAGCGATGATTTCGCCATTGGCATTCAAGGCCAAGAGCCGCTCCGGGCCTCGGACTTCGCGTTTCAGCGGGCGCGCAAGGAGGCGACGCCCGCTGGCGAACGCCTCACCATCACTCTGGCCTGCCCCGCGCGTGGCGTCCGCCTCGACATCGTCTACGAGCAGGCCGCCAACCGCCCGTTCATTCGCCGGCGGCTCGAACTCGCCTCGGACAGGCCGCTCGAACTGCGCCAGGTGGACGCCTGGCTCGTCGGCATCCAGGGCAAGGCGTCGCATCAGGGCTTCGGCGAGCCGGTCTTCCTCGAGGACACGTTCTGGGGGCTGGAGTATCCCGGCGGCCACAACAGTTTCGCCGACGGGATAGTGAAACTCACCCACTACCCCGGCCACACGGTCCGTCGCTTCACCAGCAAGACCGCGGTCCTCGGCGTGGCCGAGCCTGGGCGGGTCGCCCGACGCTTCCAGGACTACGTGGCCACATTCCAGGCCACGCCGTCCGAGCGCCGCCTGTTCGTCAACTACAACACCTGGTGGACGCTTATGCCGCCGACCGAGAAGAACTGCCTGGACCTGATCGCCCTCTTCAAGCGTAAACTCTTCGACCGCCACGGCGAGTCGTTCGACACCTTCACCATTGACGACGGCTGGGACAAGAAGGACACGCTGTGGGAATTTGTGCCCGAGCGCTTCCCCAACGGCTTCGCGCCGCTGGTCGGGCCGCTGAAGGCGATGAAGGCGAGTCTCGGCCTCTGGCTCTCGCCGTCCAGCGGCTACGGCCACGCGCCCCACCTGGCCAGGCTCGGCTACGAGCACAACTCCAATCCCCGGTACTGCTGCCAGAGTGGTCCGAAGTACCGCCGCGACATCGTGCGACGGGTCACCGCCCTCGCCAGGCAGTACGACCTGGCCTTTTACAAGTTCGATGGCTTCTGCGCCACGTGTGAGGCAACGGGGCACGGCCACCTGCCGGGGAACTTCGCGCGGGAAGCGAACATTGACGCCTACATCGAACTCATGACCGCCGTGAAGCGGGCGAGAGGCGGCATCTTCCTCGACCCGACGTGTGGCATGTGGCTCAGCCCCTGGTGGCTGGCCTACTGCGACTCCATCTGGGGCAGCGTCTCCGGCGACTACCCGAGCATCGTTGTCCCTGCGCCGGTCGTCCGCGACAGCGCCACGACCACCCGCGACGCCGTCTTCCGCCAGCGGGTCCGCGAGCACCCGGGCTTCCCTCCCGCCGCAATCGAACACCTGGGCATCATCGTCATCACGCCTGAGAAGTGGGAGGACAATGCCATCGCCGTCGTCGGCCGTGGCTGCCGCCTCCTGACCCTCTACATCAACCCGAAGTTCTTCGACGATGATCGCGACTGGGCTTTCCTCGCCTCCGTGCTCAAGTGGACGCGCCACAACGCCGCCACACTCCGCCACACCACCCTCATCGGGGGCGACCCCCTCAGGCGTCAGTGGTACGGCTACGCCCACTTCGCCGGCAAGCGCGGCATCGTTCTGCTGCGCAACCCCTTCATCGAGCCGCAGCGGGTGACTTTGAAACTCGACGAATCGCTCGGCTGGTCTCGCGATGAGGCCCGGGGGACCTTCGTGGCCGCCACCTCGTTGATCCGTCGCACCGGCGCCTCGA
>CAYYCI010000366.1:0-4981 GCA_964470215.1 uncultured Planctomycetota bacterium | reverse complement strand
CGCAAGGAACATCTATCGAAAGGGACAACCAGCCAAAGCCTGTCCTCCCATTCCTCAGAAGTTTCGCCCGCTGGGTCAAAGAATGTCCGGATGGTCGCCCAGGCACTGAGCGCCTCCTCCGCCGGTATGCGGTCCAGATTATCCACAACTATAACAAGACGTCTGTTTTTCCGGCCCAGTGCAGCACCCATCAACCGCCTGAAGAGGGAGCGGAACTCGAGCGAGGTCGGATCTGGAGTCCTAACGGTTTCTGTTTCAGTCTTGGTTCGCGTGTGGTGGAGAAAAACGAGGGCAGCATCATCCTTTCCTTGTGCCCGCCGCCGTCGGCCGCCGGCCCACGCAATTCCGCAGATAACCACAGGGAGCGCAATGAGAAGAGTCGCGACCCCCAAAGTCCACCATGAGCTGCCTGCCCGACCTGCCCATCCCGCGAGCAGCGCACAACCCACAGGAACGGCTATCAGGCTGAAGGCGAGAGCTTTCCCGAGCCGTGTGAGTACTGGACTACTAGTGCTCTGGCTAGTATCTTGCCGCCTGGAGAGTTGGCTTACCCTTTCCCGCAGTTCATCCTCACTCTTCTCGTCTTCGATCCAGGCGCACCCTGCCTGGCAATGTTTCCCGGTCAGGAAGTCGAACAATGTTTCTATAAAAGCGCGGCGCAGAGAGTCACCCTGGTGTGTCCATGCGTCATACACGAACACCCTTATTTCCTTTTTGGTAGTCTCGTCTTTGGTAGTCTCGTCAGCCGCTGCCTCGGGCGTCTCTTGAACGAGTTCCCCGCCCTCGTTGATCAGCCTTTGTAGTATCCGAACGACTGTTGATTTTCCGCTGCCCCACGTGCCCGTGAGCGCAATAGCCTTTCCTCCCTTTTCGGATTCGACCAAGGTCTTAAGGGCTAACGCAATGCGCTCGTGGGAGCCAAAAGCATCCTTGGTAACTGGCTCGTCATCCAGGATATGTGCGTGGCAAACCTGGGCCATCTCGAGCCCCCCGTCTGACCATCTACCAATCAACATGCCCGCCGGGCTTATACTACCACCCACTCCGGCTATGTCAACACGAAGCCGTAGAGCCAAGCGTGCAGCGGGTGAGTCTGGACGGTGCGCTATCGGTGGCGCCGCCGCCTCGCATGCACATGGCTATCCTTTATCCATCTTCATCCGTGGCAAAAACAAAGCGTTGGCGTTCATCTGGGTTCATCTGCTGTTTCACCACAGGCTGGAAAGCCTGTGCCACCCGTGGTAGGGGCACGGCATTGCCGTGCCCGTCGTGGGGGCAGGTCGCCGCGGGCCGGGACGGCCGGCGCACGTGGAGCCACGAACGCGGGGCGTGACGCCCCGCCTACATGCGGGCCTGCGCTCATCTGGGAGCGTGGCCCCTGATTATGGTGATAGCGGCTCGAAGGGGCAGTAGGCGCAGGCCCCCGTGCCTGCCCCACCCGCGGATGTGGACGCCACTTGTTCGTAGTTCCGCCTTCAGGCGGTCGAGTCCTCCCCACCCGCCGCCGACGGGCCCATCGAGAACCCCATAATCAGGGGCCACACTCTGGGGTTCCTGGGCACGGCGCGGCCTCACTTGGCTTTGAAACAGAGGAGGGAGCCGTCCTCGGTGACCATGTAGAGTCTGCCGGCAGCGGCGATGAGGCCGTCGAAAGATGGGAGGCGGTCGAGTTTGTACTCGGCGAGTTTCTTGCCGTCGGCCTTCGAGAAGACTTGCATGACCGCGCCGTGCTTGCCGCGGAGCCACTCGGCTTGCTCCGTCATCTTCTTCTGGAACTGCGGTTCGTTGGAGTGTCCCCACATTTGCTTTTCGTTGACCACATCGCGCGGGCCAGCCACGAAGAGCAACTCGTCGGCCAGGACCATGGCCCGGGCCATCACTTCTGGCTGTTCATGTATCCAGTGGTAGTCGAGGGCGGAGAGGCGGGACCTGGGGAGTTTGGAGAGTTGTTTCCAGTCCACAGAATGGCCTGCGAGGGACTTGTCGTCGCGTGTCTTGCCCCTGACCCACCTCTTTCCCTCGAGGCGTGCGATGCCGACCTTGCGGGCGGGGGTCTTGTCGGCGCAGAAGAGCCAGTGTTCGACCACCGAGGTGTTGCACCAGAGGACGGGGTCGCGGCCATAGACGTAGGCGTTTTTCTCGTCGAGGGCCATGATCCTGCCGCAGGGGACTCGCTTGGGCGGGAGTTGGAACTCGGCCCATCCCTCTCCGGCGGCGCGGCCGTATATCCAGTAGGCGCGCTGGTGCCAGGCGTCGTCGAGGAACGAAACGGGAGCAAAAAGGTGGACCTCCTTGCCATACTGGGTGTCGGGGCGCTGGGGCATCACGCGCACCCGCTTGCCGTAGAGAGTGAAGGTTTGGGATTTCATGTAGACGTACTGCCCGTCGCTGGAGAGGATGTCGGGGAGGGCCACTGGCATGTGTTTGCCCATGATGAGTTCCTGGAGGTCTTTCTTGGTGCCGGGGACGTGGCGGTCCATGACGTTTTCGGCGATGAGTTCGCCGGTTTCGGGGTTCAGGATGATCATTCTGAGGCCGCCGTCGAGGAACATCGAGCGGCCGGCCACGGTGTAGAGTTGGCCGCTCTGGACGAGGACGTTGCCGAAGAGTGGCCAGACGGACTCGAGTTGGCAGTAGGAGACGAGTTTTCGAGGGTTGGGCGCAGCCTGGAACCGCCAGGCCAGTTGGCCGTCGCTGGCGCGCAGGGCGTAGAGCCAGCCGTCGGCGCAGCCGAAGAGGACGAGGCCCTTGTGGATGGTCGGGGGCGAGTTGACGCGGCCGCCGGCGACGAAGTGCCAGAGTTCCTTCCCGGTGGCGGCATCGAGGGCGTAGAGGGTGTGGGCGTCCACCGCGCTGACGAACAGCCTCCCGCCGGCCACCACTGGTTGGGTGAGTCTGGCGCCGAGGTTTTTCCGCCAGGCCTCGGCGACGGTGGCGGGAACGCGGACTTTGGTGTAGCCGCTGCGGGTGTTGTCGTGGCGGAAGGTGGGCCAGTCGGTGGGCGAGTACTGGTCCGGCCCGCTGGCGGTGCCGTAGGCCGGCCCTTTGACCAGCCGCTTCTGGGGGCTCGGAGCGCTTGCAGGCTGCGGCGTGGGCGCGACGGCATTGAACCCGTTGAGTTTCGACTGGTAGTAGCAGGCGCACGAGTGTGGGGGCGTGTAGACCATGCCGTTTGCAGGCATGGCGCCGTAGAGGCACGCGCCGCGGATCCAGTGGTTGTTCTCCCACTTGTTCCGGGCAATATCATAGACCTGGATGCCCATGATGGGCGGCAGGAGGTAGCGAGTGGTCGCCCGGCCCGGGTAGCAACGCTGGTGGATGTAGAAGGAACGGATGGGGTTGCGGAATTCGCTCACCTTCTGGCCATTCTGGAGGCTATAGACCGTGAATGCGCCATTGTTGGATCGCTGGAGGGCCCAGATTTTGTCGCCGATGACGTAGAAGTCCTCGAGGCTGAAGTGGCCGGAGCGCGGCTTGCCCTTCGCGGACCAGAGGATTTTGCCGTCGCGGGCCGAAATGCAGAATATCCAGCCCATTGGGGAATAGACCACGCGGTCGCCGACGATGACGAGCCTCGGGCCGCCATAGCCGGTGCGGACGAGTTTGAGTTCTGGCGTGGGGGCTTTCCAGAGTCGCTCGCCGCTGGCGCGGTCGAGCGCGACCACCCCCGTGCCGTCGTGGAAACAAACCATGCGCGCGTCGGCGGCCAGGGTCATGGGGACGACGGGCGCCTGGACCCTCCAGAGCAACTTGCCGCTTTCGGCCTCGATTGCCTTGAGAATGCGCATGCCGCTCTCGCGGTGCCACCCGTAAGTGGCATTTGCACGCCTGCTTTCGACCCAGCAGTTGGCGTGCCGCTGGTTGTAGTCACACATCTTGTGCTTTGGGTCCACCGAGGCGAAGAGGACCCCGTGGGAGACGATCATTTCGAAGGTCGTCCCGGTCCCTTCGTACTGGCGGACCACCTTGCCCGTGGCCGCGTCCAGGCAAAGCAGGTTCTGGCCGATGCCTGGGATCACGTAGACCCGCTCGCCCACGGCCACCAACCGCCGGGGGAGCCATCCGGGGCCGGCCTTGAGCGGGTAGAGCCAGTTCCACCACTTCCGCAGGCGGCGCTTCCACAGCACCACGCCATTGAAGGCGTCGCGCGCGGTCAGGTAGTACTCGGCCGGCAATTGGATCGACTCGACCGGGCCCTCGTCCATTATGTAGAAGACCCTGCCGGCGGCCGAGACCATGGCCGCCATGCCCGAGGTGTGCTCGTGGCTGCGCGTCCAGAACGGGCCGCCGGTCCAGCGCAGGCCGCGGGGGTAGCCGGCCACCGTGTCGTTCGAGACGCTCGTGCCCTGGGGGTCGTGGAGGTAGTGGGTCCACTGGTCGTATTCCTCTGGCCAGGGCTTGGTGATCTTCCTCCAGCCGCCGTCCTGCTTGACGAAGGCCACGCCCCCGGGGCGCAGGACCCGCATCATCTCGGCGGGCGCGAGCCGCCCCGGCTTCTCGACGACCAGGACGTTGACCAGTTCCTCGACGTAGGGCAGATGCTGGCCGTCGTAGGTGTCGGCGGAGACCTTCCCTGCGATGCCCCGCGAGAGGAAGAGTTCGCGCGCCTTCCGGACCGCCGCCGCGTCGGTGTCGAGGCCCTGGACGAGGAACGACGGGCCGCCCCGGAGTTCGGCGGTCGTCTTGCCGTCGCCGCAGCCCACGTGGACGATCACCCCGCCGCTGAAGCCTGCCGAGCGCACGAGGTCGCGGGGCGATTGCCCGGCGCTGGCCAGCGCCCATCCGAGAAGACCGGCAATGGCCACTGAAACGACTGCTCGCCGCATGGTTGCCTCCTTGAAGAATCAGCCTGTCGGTGGCGAAGCGGACCAACGACCGTTCTTTTTACGCCGCCACGCCGTTGTTGTCAACTACACCATGACGCGAGAGTGTGGCCCCTGATTATGGGGTTCTCGATAACCCCATCGGCGGCGGGTGGGGA
>CAYYCI010000365.1:0-5044 GCA_964470215.1 uncultured Planctomycetota bacterium | reverse complement strand
CGGAAACTCTCGAGGACGACGTGGAGTTTCGAGCGCCGCACCCCGTCCTTGCCGACCCACTCGTCGCGAGCCAGACGCCCTTCGATGAAGATGGGGTCGGACTTCGAGAAGCGCTGGCTGATCGTCTCGGCGTGGCGGCCCCACGCCGTGATGTCCACGAACGTCGTCTCCTGTTGGGTTTGGCCACCGGAGGTGCGGCGCCGGCGGTTGATGGCGATCCGGATGTCCGCGACCGCCTGACCGCTCGGTGTGTAGCGCAACTCGGGGTCGCGCACCAGATTCCCCATGATGATGACCTTGTTGAAACTCGGCATTGTGTGTCCTTCTCAGAGGTTGGTGTGGGATGCGCTCTGGGATGTGTCGGAACCACGCCAGCACGCTCACCGCCGCGGCGGGCCGCGGCGGTCAGCCACGTCCTTCTCCACGCGCTGCCTCCTGTTCTTCGCCCACCCGACCGACCAGCCCCTCAGTGAGCCGCTCGGCAACCGAGCCTCCGAGATACACCGTGTGGCTCGGGAACGCGATGGAAAGCCCCATCGAGTCCAGAAGCCGCATGATCGCAAGGTTCACCCGCTCGCGGGTCGCCATGTGGTCGGCGAAGGCCGTCGCCTTCGTGAAGTAGTAAACCAGAATGTTCAGAGACGAGTCGCCGAACTCGTTGAACCTGACCACCATGAAGTCCTGGTCAACCCCCTCGTCGGCCTCGAGGATCTTCCGAATCCCCTCGACCGCCTGTTCCATCTGGTCGGCGCTCGTCTCGTAGGTCACCCCGACCGTCTGGACCACTCGCCGCTTGGGCATCCTCGACCAGTTGTCTATGACGGAGGAGGCGACGGTCTTGTTGGGGATCGAGACGAGGCTCGTCGGCCACGTGCGGATGCGGGTGGTGCGGAATCCTATGTCCTCCACCACGCCCTCCACATCTCCGATCTTCACCCAGTCCCCCACCGCGAACGGGCGGTCGAGGAAGACGAAGACCGAGCCAAAGAAGTTGCCCAGAGTGTCCTGGAGAGCCAGCGCGATCGCCAGTCCGCCGATCCCCAGGCCCGCGATCAGGCTCGAGACACTGTAGCCGAGGAGCTGAACGACCCAGACGAACCCGATCACCCCGATGGTGACCTTCAGCGCCCTTCGGATCACGGGCACGAGTTGGTCGTCGAGTTTCGAGTCGGTCCGCTGCGCCAGTTGCCGCAGATACCGGTCCCCGATATCAACCACCCGGAAGAGGAACCACAACACGTCGCCGGCCACGAGCACCTTGAGCGCGCCGAAAACGAAGCGGCTCGCCCCTGTCGAGAGCGGCAGGACCGCGAAAGCCCCGTAGAGCCCCAGCAACGCGAACAGCACCCCCACCGGGGAACTGGCCGCCCCGGCCACCAGATGGTCGAACTCGTAGCGGGTCTTCTCGAGGAGGGGGATCAGCCTGGCCTTGAAGAAATAATCCGAGACCTTGCGCAGCGCCAACCCCAGAACCACGAAACCGAACGCCGCCCCATACTGCCAGACGGCTATCCCCAGGAACTCGCGCTGCGCCCAGTGGGGAACTTCCTCGGAGAGGTTCAGGAGGGGTTGAGCCGGCTCCTCCTGGCTCGGGGCCGCGGGGGCGGAAGTGGCGGACGCCTCACCCCCCAACGCCAAACCGCCAGCCAGCACCGCCCCAGCGAGCAACAAGCCCACAGGCTTGCTCACCAGCCACTCCTCTGGCGACACCCAGGTTCCGACCAGGCTCTCGGACAAACACTATACAAAATAAACCACCGGCGGTAAAGACCCGCGCCGAGGCATCCCCTGCGGTAACCCCATGAAGATGGAGGCGGCACCCGGATTCGAACCGGGGAATAAGGGATTTGCAATCCCTCGCCTTGGACCACTTGGCTATGCCGCCTCTGCCGGGCGACCTACTCGTCGCCGCCCTCGATCTGGCGCGGTGGCGCGGCGTCGCTGGGCGAGTCGATCTCGCGATTGATCTCCTCACCGGTATCGCGCAGTCCCTTCTTGAACTCCACGATCCCCTTGCCCAGCGAACGCATCACGCTGGGCAACCGCGGGCCGAAGATCAGCAGTGCGATGATTCCGATCACCACCAGTTCCATCGGCCCGAGGTTCAGAAACCCCAACGTTGGAAACCACATGGCTCTTCTCTCGCTCAAAAAGGGATAACCGCACAATAGCCCATAAGGCAGATTTGACTATAGCGCCCTCGACCACGAGAGTCAAGCCCGGCCGTCTTGGCTTGAAGCCGGGTCGCCGCCGTTGTGGTGGCGGTTTCCTTGACAGCGCCGGCGGGAAGTTCTATATTCGGGCCTGGAAGTTGACGAGGGTGGTGTTTCCGGGCGAAAAGATGGTCTGGCGCTGCGAGCGACGGACGCGCGCGCTGTGTGTGTTCCTGGGCCTCGGGGTCGTGGTCGCGGGCCTGAGCCTGGGCGCGTTGCTGGTCCTTCAGCGGCGGCTGGTCATCGAGCAAAAGCGCGAGGAGCAACGCCTTATCCTCCAGAACGCGCGCCAACGCTGCGACCTCTTGAGGCAGGTGCTGATGGAGCGTTTGGCCAGGGTCGTGGAACGCCACCCGGAGGCAAGATCGCTTGGTGATATGGCGGAGGACCTCTGTCGCGAGCTCGAGCCATTCGATGCGCTCCTACAGGCCGGCCAGGGGGTCTATCTTCTGGTGGTGAATAAGGACCTCGAGCCGCTGTGGCCGAGCGTCGAGATGGGCCACGACCTGAAGCCCTGCGCGAAGAACCTTCTGGCGCTGACCCAGAAGGTCTACACGCTTCCGAAGGACTGCGGCCATCGGGGTGAGACGCCGAAGTTCCTGTGCTACACCTGCCCGGTGGTCCGCGACGGTTCGCTTCTCGGCGGCCTGGTCATTCACAAGGAACTCGACGACCCGGTCCGCGATGTCTTCGAGCGTTTGAACCGCGCCATGACCCTGACGCTCGTCGGTGGCCAGGCAGTGCTGCTTCTCGCCCTTGGGGCGATAGCCGTCTCGGCGAGCCGGGCGGTTGCCGCGGCCGAGCGCAGCCGCGCCGAAAACGAGCGCCTGGCCGCACTGGGGAACCTGACCGCCGGCGTCGCACACGAGGTCCGCAACCCCCTGAACACCATCGCGCTGACATGCCGCTACCTCGAGCGCCTGGTCACGGGCAGCGAGGCCGCCCCGGCTCTCAAGGGTGAGGTCAACAGAAACCTCGAGGTGGTGGCGAGCGAATTGGGCCGGCTCGGGCGGACGCTGGATAATTTCGTCCTTCTGGCCAAGCCGACCGAACTGGAGATGTCGGACCTCGACCTGGCCGACCTCGTCGCCCAGGCCCTCGCGCTCTTTGCCTCCGAGCTCGAGGAGACCGGGGTGAGACTCCAGCCTTCGGGCGAGGGCCCCTTGCCCGTTCGCGGCGACCGCGACCGGCTGAGCGAGGTGGTGGCGAATATCGTGCGCAACGCCCTCCAGGCCATGCCGGACGGCGGGACGCTCCGGGTGCGGATGGGGCGCCAGGAAGGTCTTGCCCGCGTGGTGTTCGAGGACAGCGGTCCGGGCATCCCGCCCGCGCATCTCGACCGCATCTTCGAGCCGTACTACTCGACGAAGCGTTCGGGTCTTGGCCTGGGTCTGGCGCTGGCGCGGAAGATAGTGGTCGCCCACGGCGGAAGCCTCGAGGCAGCCAATCGCCCGGAAGGCGGCGCGGCGTTCACCGTGTCCATTCCCCTGCGAGAAGAGGCGCGATGAGCGACGGCCAGATTCTCATAGTGGACGACAACCGCCAGTCGGCCCTGGCCCTCCGGAAGAACCTGCGCCTGGAGGGCTACAAGTCCGACGTTGCGGCATCCGCGCAAGAGGCCCTCGACCTCCTCGAGGCGAACGACTACGCGGCCATCGTGGCCGACCTGAGGATGCCTGGGATGTCGGGGATCGAACTGTGTGAGGAGGTCAAACGCCGCCGCCCGGAGACCGAGGTGGTCATCCTCACGGCCTTCGGCACGATCAACAGCGCCGTCGAGGCCGTCAAGAAGGGCGCCACCGACTATCTGACCAAGCCGGTGGACTTCGACCGCCTGTCCGCGGTCCTGCGGCGGGTGGTCGAGTTGCGGCGCCTGAGGGCCGAGAACCGCACCCTGCGACAGCAAATCGCGGCCGAGAGGAAAAGCGAGGAACTGATCGGCAGTTCCCCGGCCATGAGCCGCGTCCTCGAGACCATCCACACCGTGGCCGCAAGCGACGCCACGGTGCTCATCCGCGGCGAGAGCGGCACGGGGAAGGAACTGGTCGCGAGGGCCATCCATCGGCTCAGCCCCCGCGCCGGGCGCCCGCTCGTGAAGGTCAACTGCGCGGCGATTCCCGAAAGCCTCCTCGAGGACGAGCTCTTCGGCCACGAGCGCGGGGCCTTCACCGGCGCCCACGCCCAGCGCAAGGGCCGCTTCGAGTCGGCCCACCGCGGCACCATCTTCCTCGACGAGATAGCCGAGATGAGCCCGGCCCTCCAGGCCAAGCTCCTCAGGGTCCTCCAGGAGCGCGAGTTCGAGCGCGTCGGCGGCTCCGAGACCATCCTCGTTGACGTCAGGGTCATAGCCTCGACCAACCGCGACATCGAGAAGGCGGTCCGCGAGGGCGCCTTCCGCGAGGACCTCTACTACCGCATCAACGTCGTCCCCATCCACCTCCCCCCTTTGCGGGAGCGACGCGAGGACATACCGGTGCTGGCCGACCACTTCTTGCGGCGCTACGCGGCCCGGAATCGCAAGCCCATCAAGGCCCTCTCCCGACGCGCCCTCGACAAACTCACGGCTTACAACTGGCCGGGAAACGTCCGCGAACTCGAGAACTGCATCGAGCGGGCATGCGTGCTGGCCAGCGGCGAGATGCTCGACGCCGACGACCTGGTCCTCAATCCCCAACTGACACGCTCCGACCACGAGGCCATCGCTTGCCAACTGATCGGCGAGGAATTCTCCGTGGAGGACTTCGAGCGGAAACTCATCGAGGCCAGCCTCAGGAGAACCGGGGGCAACCAATCGCGCGCCGCCCAACTCCTCGGCCTCTCGCGGCGAACCC
>CAYYCI010000364.1:0-5057 GCA_964470215.1 uncultured Planctomycetota bacterium | reverse complement strand
CACGCGGGGCGCGGAGGCCCCGCCCACGAAAAGGACCTGTCGTTTGGGTGGCACATCTATGAGGTCCGGGATGGCAGCGCGCCGGGGCGCGTGGGCTTTGGCACGCTTTTTGCACCGCAAACAATTGCCAGGCGAGAAGGAAAAGAATGCCCTGGCTGGCTGCCGACTCCGACCCCTCGTTCCGAAGCGCCGCAGGCCGAACGAACGCCTTCCGTGCTCTCGGCAAAGCATTCTTTTCCTTCTCGCCTGCGTTCGAAGCCCACGGTGCACAAAAGCGTGCCAAAGCCCACGCGCCCCGCTCAGCCCTTAGTTGAGGCTTCCTCATAGATGTGCCACCAACGAGGCTCTGGCGGGTTTCTGCTTTGCGTTCATCCGCGGTTCCAGGACGCGGGGCGAGACGCCCCGCCTACATGCGGCGGCTTCGCGAAGGTGCAGTTGAGCTGTGGGCGCGCCGTCTCTGCCCGCCGCGCACCCCCTCGGCGAATTTCCGATTCCCAGGGGCCAGGAACCAAATCCCAGTGACCAGGGCCTCGCTGCGCTAACGCTCGTCGTCAGCCGAAGACAGGCCAGTCAGGACGACGGGCGAGCGGCTTGACTTTCGCGGCTCGGGGCGGTATGCGTTCTGTGGAGGCCAAGGGAAAGGGAGACCAGGGTGTACCCGATCGAGCCGCCGGGGGTGTGGGTGCACGAGTCGGCGATGGCCGACGAGCGCTGCCGGGTCAGGGTCGAGCGGTTCCTGGCCGGGCTCAGGCGGCCCACGCGGCTGAAGATCTACCGCGATAGCGACCTGCCCGCGATGGTCGAGGACGAGGGCCTGCTCGACGGGCGAAAGCCCATGGGCACGCTCCCGGAAGTCAGGGACCCGACCATCGTCTTCAACACATTCCGCTTCGACGGCCAGTTCGCCGCGAGGCGCGCGGCCCTTGCCGAGCGAATCCCGAATTTCAACGAGCGCGGCTTCCCGGCCCTCCTCGGCTACGGGGCCTTCCACTGGGCGAACTACAACCTCCAGGGCGACCCGAACCGCCACGACAAGGTCTGTCGCCCGTGCTGGCGCATCCACCTCCAGAACGGCTGCGTCCACCGCTGCAAGTATTGCGCTCTCGGCGGGACGCTCGTAGCGGCGCTCAACGTCGAAGATTATTGCCACCACCTCGGCCGGCTCATCGTGCGTCACCCCTGGCAACTGACCTATCTGCTCGACGACGACGGCGACCCGCCTTGCCTCGAACCCGAACTCGGCGTCCTGCCACACCTGATCGAGTTCTTCGGCTCCCTCGAGGATCGCTACCTCGTCGTCCACACCAAGACCTGGAACACCGCCTGGATGGGCGACCTGGACCACCGCGGGAAGACGATCATCGTCTGGAGCATCTCGGCTCCGACCCAGAGCCGCCTTCTGGAGCCACGGACGGGCACGACCGAGGAGCGGGTCGAGGCGGCCAGGGTGGCCCAGGAGGCGGGCTACCAGATACGCTACAAGTTCAAGCCGATCATCCCCGTGCGGGGCTGGCGTGAGGAAGCGACCTACGCCATCCGGTTGCTCTTCGAGAAGACGCGCCCCGACGTCATCAGCCTGTGTTGCTTCATGTGGATGGACGTTGACGAGATGCTCAGGCGCGTGCCGGAGGAATTGCTCGACCCGCATTTCGTCCAGGCGGCCAGGGAGGGCCGCGAGGAGGTCCGCGACACCGTGGCCAAGCCCTTCCCACACCGTGTCCGCGAGGAAATCTACGACCACTATCTGAGCGAAATCCGCCGCTGGGACCCCGACATTCCCGTCTCGCTCTCGACCGAGAACTTCGCAATGTGGAAGGCCTTCGGCCACAAAGTCGGCTTCTCGGCCACCGACTACGTCTGCGGCTGCGGGCCCCAGACCATCCCGGGGGCCAGGCGCCTCGAATGCCACCCATTCCAGGTGGCCGTCAGGAACGACGAGGGGATACCTGGGACTTTTTGAGGGGGATCGCGATGAGAGGCATCGCAACGGCGTTTCTGGCCTGTGCAATGGTCGGGAGTGTCGAGGGTGGCGCGCGTTTCGCCGAGAGGCTCGAGCGTGGGATCGTGGCAATCGCCACCCCCGACGGCAAGGCCCACGTGATGTGGCGTCTTCTGGCGGACGACCCGCCCGGGATCGCCTTCAACCTCTACCGCGCCACCGACGGTAAGACGACCAGGCTGAACGCCGAGCCGCTGAAGAAAACGACCGATTTTCTCGACGCCCCGACCAAGCCGTGCTCGTATTACGTTCGCCCTGTCGTCGGCGGGAAAGAAGGGCGGGCATCGCGAGGGGCCAACTTCGACCCGCGCACGGCCAGGCCCTACCTCTCGATCAAACTCGAGGGCAACTACACGTTCCAGAAGGTGGGGATCGCCGACCTCGATGGCGACGGTCGCTACGATTTCATCATCAAGCAGCCCAATGCCAACATAGACCCCTACATCCGCTACTGGCGGCGCAGTCCCGACACCTACAAACTCGAGGCCTGGACCCCCGAGGGCAAACTCCTCTGGCGCTACGACCTCGGGTGGGCAATCGAGCGCGGCATCTGGTACTCCCCCTACCTGGTCTTCGACCTCGACGGAGACGGCAAGGCCGAGGTGGCCGCGAAGACCGGCGAGGGCGACCCCCGCGACCCCGAGGGCCGCGTGACCAAGGGGCCGGAGGACCTGACCATCCTGGACGGCCTGACAGGAAAGGTCCGCGCGCAAACCGATTGGCCCCCGCGGTCGCTCTTCAAGGGCTCCCGCGCCTACAACTACGCCTCGCGCAACCAACTCGGCGTGGCCTACCTGGACGGCAAGACGCCCGCGCTGATAGTCGAGCGGGGAACCTACAACATCATCGTGGTCGTGGCCTACGAGTTTCGCAATGGCCGCCTCGGGCGCCTGTGGCGCTGGTGCAACGACAAGGAGCCGAGGAAGTACTGGGGCCAGGGCGCCCACTGGATGCACTGCGCCGACCTCGACGGCGACGGCCGCGACGAGGTGCTCATCGGCTCAGCCGCCATTGACCACGACGGCAAGAGCCTCTGGTCAACCGGCCTCGGCCACCCGGACCACTGCTACGTCGGCGAGATTGACCCCAGCCGCCCGGGCCTCGAGGTTTACTACGGGCTCGAGACCCGCCAGAAGAAGAATGGCATGTGTCTGGTGGACGCTCGGACGGGCGCCATCCTCTGGGGCTACCCGGGCCCGACCCGCCACGTCCACAGCCACGGAATGTGCAGCGACATTGACCCTCGCCATCCGGGCGCGGAATGTTTCAGCACGGACACCGACCCACAGAAGAAGCCGGCGTGGTCGCGCCTGTGGTCGGCAAGGGGCGAGGTGCTCTCGAAGGAGATGACCTGGGGCTTCGGCCCCCTGGTGGCCTACTGGGATGCCGACCCCCAGCGCGAGATCGTCTTCAGGGGACGCATCCAGGACTACCGCGGCGCGACCCACCCCCCGCGCCTGGAGGGTCGGGTGGTCGCGGTCGCCGACATACTGGGCGACTGGCGCGAGGAGATCATCACCAGCGTCCCGGGCGAACTGCGCATCTACCTTTCGCCCATCCCCGCCAGCGACCGCCGGCCTTCTCTGATGCAGGACCCGCTCTATCGCAACGACGTCGCCCACGCGACCATGGGCTACTACCAGGTGCCGATGCTCGGTCGCGACCTGGCGAGCGAGGAGTGAGGGGCGTGGGAAAGGAACTGGCCTCGGCCACGCAGGTTGGCCGAGGCCAGCGGTTTGCGCGGGCGCGGGCGAAGAAAAGCTACCTCTTCTCCGCCTTCTTGTTCTGCCTTTCTTCCTTCCCGCCCTTTATCTCGCCGAGGTCCACGCCGCCTTCCCTGGCCCGCTTCGCCTCGAGCATCTTGTCCCACTTCTCCTGCCACTTGTCGGCGTAGTCCTGGGCGTCCTTCTCAGTCCTGAAACTCTTGATCATTCGATAGACTGGCTTGTGTGGCTTGGGCTCGGCGTATTTCTCGCCTCGCTTCCTCGCAAGCCTGTAGCCGGTGATCCAGTCCTTGACGGCTTCCTCGTAACTGTCGCGGATTTCCTTGCGCCACTGGAAGGCCTCGATGTCGGGGACGACCTCGAAGGTCACGTTCCCGTCGAGGCCCTTGAGTTGATAGACGTAGTAGCGACTGGGCCTGCGCTCGCGGTGGCGGCGGCCGCCGCCATCACGAATGATGCCCCCCTCCAGAGCGAAGGCGCTGCGGGCGAAGAACGCCACGGCGAGTGTGGCGACAACGAGGCTGAGCCGACGCTTGGGCGACATCTGTTGCCCTCCTGATGCCCGACGGTTTTCCCCCTGCGCCGAACAACAATTCTAGCCTCCCTCGGCTGGGTAGTCAAGAGCCTGGCGGCCTGGACAGGGTTCGGCATGGTGTAAAGTTTCTTCTGTAATTTTCCGGGTCGAGGGTCCCGCACGTGGGCCTCAGGGCTAGTGGCGGTGCTTCCGAGAGTTGAGAGAGAGGGGCTGTCCTCGCGCAGAAAGAGTTGTTCGTGGTCTCGGGACGGAGAACTCTCCAGGAGGACAGCCAACGCTGCTCGCTAACTGGACCCTAACTCGCCACGACCATGCATTTCAAGCGCGAGCGTGGAGTTTCGTCGGCGGGAGGCCATCGAGTGCGACAGCCGTGTTAATCTGTCCGTGGAGGAGGAGCGCGAGCAATTTATCGGCTGTGGTCACTACGAGCGCTTACCCTGCCGCCCCTGCTACAGGAACGGCTACCACCACCGGTGGCTTTCGACCAATTGGGTGGATATCGAAGCGCGAGTCCGCCGGCCACCCGGTGCTCCGGACGCGCTTCGGCCTTGACACTATCCCCAACGTTTTTTTCGTGTCATGCCACAGGGAAAATGTCACCCCTGAGCCACAGGGATTCCGTCATCCCCCCTCCCGTCCCCCCCGGCTGGGGGGGAGGCCACAGCCTGGGCCACCGGGCGCGGTGCGGCCCCGCGTGGGAATGAGGCGGGGGTCTGCCCTTTGGGCACACCCCGTGCGCCCGTGTGGCCGCCGGCGTAGTAGTGCGACTCCCCGGCATCTGGGACGGTAGCAGACAGCA
>CAYYCI010000363.1:0-5081 GCA_964470215.1 uncultured Planctomycetota bacterium | reverse complement strand
TCCATGGTGTCGGGGTCGGTGACGAAGTAGGGCGACTGGTAACCACGGTCGAACTGCATGCCCTCTACCCACTCGACCGTGGTCTCCATGGTCTTGCCCTCTTCGACGGTGATGACGCCGTCCTTGCCGACTTTCTCCATGGCCTCGGCGATCATCTCGCCGATCTCGGCGTCGTTGTTGGCCGCGACGGTGGCGACCTGCGCTATTTCTTTCTTGCCCTGGACCTCCTTGGACATCTTCCTCAGGCGCTCGACGACGGCCTCGACCGCCTTGTCAATGCCGCGCTTGAGGAGCATGGGGTTGGCGCCGGCCGTGACGTTCTTGAGGCCCTCGTCGAAGACCGCCTCGGCAAGGACCGTGGCGGTGGTGGTGCCGTCGCCGGCGACGTCGCTGGTCTTCGAGGCGACCTCGCGGACCAGGCGGGCGCCCATGTTCTCGTACTTGTCCTTCAGCTCGATCTCCTTGGCGACCGTCACGCCATCCTTGGTGACCGTGGGTGCTCCCCAACTCTTCTCGAGGATGACGTTGCGGCCCCGGGGGCCGAGTGTGACCTTGACGGCTCGCGCCAGGGTGCTGAGCCCCCGACGGATCCCCTCACGGGCCTCCTGGTCGAATGCCAACTGTTTCGCTGCCATCTTGTCTTCTTCCTCCGAAAAGAAAGCCCTGGAGACTCACCGCAGCCCTGGCGCTCAGCCCTCGAGGATGGCCAGGACGTCGTCCTCACGCATGATGAGATACTCCTCCCCGTCAATCTTCACTTCGGTCCCGGCATACTTGCCGAAGAGGATGGTGTCGCCCTCCTTGACCTGGAGGGGGATGACGTTGCCTTCGTCGTTGCGGCGGCCTTCGCCCACGGCAACCACCCGGCCCTGGATTGGTTTCTCCTTGGCCGTGTCGGGCAGGACGATGCCGCCGGCGGTCTTCTCCTCGACCTCGAGCCTTTCGACCAACAGGCGGTCGGCCAGCGGAATCAACTTCTTCTTTTTCGCCATCCTGGGTCTTCTCCTGAAAACCTAACCCACAGACCGGCGCCGCGAGCGGCGCTGGAAACCCTACCAACCTTGCGAACGGGTCAAAAGCAAATGGCGTGCCTTTCGGCACTGGCTGCGGTCATGAGGACTTAAGTCAGGTTGAACTTGAGGCTTGCGTCGGAGGGGGCGAAGCGCCGCCCCGGGCGGCTCTGCCACATTGGCAGCGCCTCTCGGCCACGCCCACCTGCCACTCTGACAGCCCGCTGGCGTTTCCGGAGTGTTTGACATCGCCCCAAAGGAAGGCTAGAATTAGTTGCGGTTGGAGGTTTTGTCGGCAGCCCCAAGCTTCGGACCCCGGTGGGCGCGATGCCAGCCCGCAAGCAAAACGAAGACGTGGACTGGTACGTTGACCTCAGCGAGCAGCTCGAGCGCCGCGAGGAACGCCGCCATTGGATCGCACTGGGCGTTTGCGTGGGGGTCGCGCTGGCGCTAATCGGCGGCTTCACCCTCCTGGCCGTCCTCCACAGCAGCGGCTATCTCGGTAGGTTCAAGCAGGCAATCGTCAACGTCGTCTCCAACGAACAGTCCGAAGGCCCCAAACCTGTCCTCGCCCCGCTCTCTGTGCCCAAGCTACAGGAGGGCAACATCCGGTTCTCGCAACTCGACTCCGATGGCATGGTGACCTCGATCACCCACTTCTTCCGCGAGACTCTCCCCGAAAACGCCTCGTCCTTCACCATCAACCGCGATAGCGAGAACCACGGCACCGTGGTGGTCTACAGCCTTCGGAATCTCGCCACCGGGGAGGTTCAGTCGTTCCCCGACGTCGGGGTCAAGCGAGTCGGCTCCGAGTGGGTGATCACCGAGGAGGCCTGGCGGAAGATCCGCGATGCCCTTCAGGTTCGCATGAAGGTCCGCCTCAGCCGGCCCATCTTCGGCGGAGTTGGCGCTTCTCCGACCAGCCTCCGCGCTCCTCGCTAGGCCGCCTTCACCGTGAACCGAAGTGGGCGATCAGGCGGGCGATGTCCTCCGGCGTCGCCTTCTCGAATGGCGAGCGCTTCGGCTTTTTCTCCTTCTTCGGCTCCGCCGGCGCTCGCCTGGGCTTCTTCTTCCCTCGGCGCCGCGAGGCTGGTTGCTCGACCCCCCGCAGGCTCAGGCCTATCCGCCGCCGCTCCCTGTCCACGCTCACTACCTTCACCCGCACGATCTCCCCCACCCGCACGGCCTCGTTGGGGTCGCGGACGTAGCCCCGCGCCAGGTGGGAAACGTGCACAAGCCCGTCCTCCTCGAGGCCGATGTCCACGAAGGCCCCGAAATTCGTCACGTTCGTCACCTGGCCCTCGAGGACCATGCCCTCCTTGAGGTCCTCGAAGGTCGAGACCCGCTCGTCGCGACGCACCCAGCGGAACTCGCCGCGAGGGTCGCGTCCCGGACGCAGCAGCTCGCGCCTGAGGAGGCCCAGGGTCGGCTCTCCCACATCCCCTTGTGCGTAGCGCGCGAAGTCTATCCGCTCGACCAGCTCCCGGTTCCCCAGCAACCGCGACACCTCGCATCCGAGGTCCGCGGCCATGCGTCGCACCAGTTCGTAGCGTTCGGGGTGGATGCCCGTGGCGTCCAGCGGCTCGTCGCCCCCGAGAACGCGCAAGAAGCCAGCCGCAAAGCTGAACCGCTCGTCGCTCATCCCCGTCGCCTCTCGGACGGCCGCCAGGTTGCGAAACGGCCCACGCTCCTCTCGGTGGCGAAGCAGCGCCTCGACCTCGCGAGGCCCGAGACCCGGCACCCGCGCCAATAGCGGCCCCGACGCGCTGTTGACGTCAACCCCTACCGCCGCCACGCAACTCTCGACCACTGCCCCCAGGCTCTCTCGCAACAGCCGTTGATTGACGTCGTGTTGATACTCCCCGACCCCGATCGCCTTGGGGTCCACCTTCACCAGTTCGGCCAGCGGGTCCTGGAGCCGCCTGGCCGCGCTCACGGCGCGGCGGGCCGCAGGCTCCAGGCCCGGAAACTCGGCGCGCGCCTGGCGCGACGTCGCGTAGACGTTAGAGCCGGCGTCCGTCACCACCACACACGGCACCTCGCGCCCTCGCATCCTCCGAAGGACCTCGCGGAAGAACCGCTCCGCCTTCCTCGCGCCGGGACTCTGACCGATCGCCACCGTCTCGACCTTGTGGGCCTCGAGCAACTGGCGAGCCCTCTGGCGGCACCGCTCCCCCTCCTCGCCTTCCTCCCCCAGGACCAGTTCGCAGTGTTCCAGGGGCGCGCCGTCGCGCTCGACCACCGCCACCCGCAGCCGTGGAGCCTCGCTCGCATCAACCCCGAGGGTCCGCAGCGGGCCGGCACGCGGCTGTAGCAACAGATTCCGCAGGTTCCGCGCGAAAACCCGAATGGCCTCCTGGTCGGCCCGCCGCTTCAGCTCCGCCCTGACTTCGGCCTCGAGGGCCGGGGCCAGGAGCCTGTCGTAGGCGTCGGCACACGCCGTCTCCACGACCGTCGCGGCGGCGCTGTCCTGGTCGCGGACCAGCGCCGCACGCAACAGCCGCAGCGCTTCCTGGCGGTCCGCCTCCACCCAGACCTTCAACCACCCCTCCTTTTCCCCGCGATGGAGAGCCAGGATGCGATGCGAAGGAATCGAGGCGGCCGCCTCGGAGAAATCGTAGTACATCTCGTATTTGCTGCGCTGGCCCTCTCGCTGCGGCCTCACCCTGGCCCGCACCACGCTGGTCCTGGCGAAGACTTCCCGCAGCCTCCCTCGCACCTTCGCGCTCTCGGCCACCACCTCAGCAATGATATCCTGGGCGCCAGCCAGCGCGCTGGCCACGTCCGGAACGCCCCGCTCCGGGTCCACAAACCTCGCCGCCATTTCCTCCAGCGGCGGCGAATCAGGCGACTGGGCCAGAATCTCGTGCGCCAGGGCCTCCAGGCCCCGTTCTCGCGCCAGCCGTCCGCGCGTCCGGCGCCGCTGCCGCAGCGGCAACCACAGATCGTCGAGCTCGCGGCGGTCCCGACAGGCCACTACGCGCGCGCGGAACTCCTCGGTCAGTTTCCCCTGGCGCTCTGCGTCTTTCAAGCACCGCTCGCGGCGGCCCTCCAGTTCCCGCACCTCCTCGAGGCAAGCCGCCACGGTGCGCACCTGCCCCTCGCGCAAGCCACCCGTGGCCTCGCGGCGGAAGCGCGCGATAAAAGTGGGCGGCGCCCCGGCCGCCAGCAGCCCGGCCGCCGCCTCAACCGAACCGACCGCCAGGCCCAACTCCCCGGCCACCGCTTCCAGCACTTCCCGCTCTTCCATCGCCCTGCACCCAAAAAAACCGCGCCGGGGAAAACGGACGGCCATTATAGCCCCGGCCCGGAACACTGTCAAAACAACCGACACCCCGAATCCACGTCCCCGTTCGCCTCCCCATCGCAAGCGCAGGTCTCGACAAGCGCCATTGTGTCCCTCTGCCTGGACGCGGCGTGTGGGTGAAGCCGCCCCGCCTCGCGTTCAGCGCCTCACCAGATGCTCGAGGCGCCGAATCCCAAGGCGGGTTGAGCTACTTCCCGTCCGCCGGCTACCGTCGCGCGCGCGAACCGCGACGAAGGAGCAGGAGATGGGGAAGGTAAGGCGCGCTTGCCATCGCAGCCCTGACCTTCAACCTGGCCGCAGCCGGCCAGTCGAGGCTAGACGTGGAGATCGAGCGAGTGGTCACCCCGCGTGCAACGCGGAGCGCTGGCGCGCAGTGCGACTATCGCAAAGGCGTTCTCCCAGAGCGGCCATTGACCCGGGCAGTTAGCCGCCCGGAATGTTGATGGCTGGCAACATGCCGTTGCCAATCGTCAACATGGCGCTAAGCATATACCACCCACAAAATTGCGAGCGAAAATGCCCCAAAATCCCATGCAGGCTGTTGATGATTGTCAACATCCCCCAAGATCACACGGCAGAAAGCCCGAGAAGCCGCCGCACCTTGCCGCATCCTAACTCCCGTCCATGGTTGAGGAAACGACCCAGGCGAAAAAAGCACGCGAGAATGAGTTTCGTTGGCATGGGATTTGCTCGTACTCGCACAAGTCCTTACAAGGCTGAAAAACCACTATCAGGAACTGGACCATGGCTCGCCACCTTCTCTG
>CAYYCI010000362.1:0-5088 GCA_964470215.1 uncultured Planctomycetota bacterium | reverse complement strand
TATGCCTCTGCCGTGTTCGGCTTCGCTGGCGGGGCGGTTGCCCGGCTTGGTCTGTGTCTTTTCGCAGCAGGCGGCGGCAACGACATACCCGTCAAGGTCATCGGCACCGGCGGGCGCCTGCGTGGCGAAATCACCCGCGGCTCTCTGACCCTCATCCCGCGCGAGGGCGAACCCCAAGACCATAGCCCAAAACGAACCGAGGACCCCATCCACGGCTTCCCCGGCTCCCGCGAGAGCCTGGCGTCGTTCGTCGAATGCATCCAGACGGGCGCCAGACCGTCGGCGGACGCCGCTGTCGGCGAGTTGATGTGTCGGGCTTGCGAGGCCGCTCGCCGCAGCGTCACGGCGGGAGGCCGGAAAACGCCCATCTAGGATTTCCAACGGGTCCCGTTCCTCCCATGCGTCCCATCTTCACACCCCGGGCCAGAGCAATGGTCGTCTCGATCCCACGTTTTCTTATCTTTCTCGTTGGGATTTGCGGCGGCTCGGCCTCTCTGTGTGGCGAGCCGTCCTCTGCTAGGAGGCCGAGAATGAAGGCCGGGTTCGGCGAACGCGACATCACCCCCGCCGAGGGGATGGAACGCCCCGGCGGCTACGGCAAGGCGTTCCACAAAGGAGCCGCCCACGACCCGTGCAAGGTCAGGGCGGTGGTCTTCGACGACGGCGCCGGGCGCGTGGCGCTCGTCGGGGTAGATGCGCTGGTCGTGCCGAGGTCGCTGGTCGCCGAGGCGCGGCGCGCGATTCAAGAGCGCTGCGGAATCCACCAAGAGGCCATCATGGTCGCCGCCTCCCACACCCACTCCGGCGGGCCGACCGGGATGGTCCAGCCGGGGCAATTCGACCACGCGTCCGAACTGGTGAAGAAACTGGCCTATGAAAAGTCGTCGTGCGCGAACCCCGAATACCTCGCCACGGTGCGCCGCGCGATCGTCGAGGCGGTCGTCGAGGCCGACAGCCGGAGGGTCGAGGCGAGGGCCTGCGTCGGGTCGGGCAAAGCCGAGGGCGTGGCGTTCAATCGTCGTCAGCGCATGAAAAACGGCCTCACCTACTCCCACGCCGGCAAGGGGAACCCCGACATCCTCGGCTACGCCGGACCCGCCGACCCGGAGGTCGGGGTCATCGGGGTCTGGGACGCTGACGAGGACTTCCTCGGGTGCGTCGTCACCTTCGCCTGCCATGGCACGACCGGCGTGGCGGGGACTTCCGCCGACTGGGTCTACTACCTGGAGAGGACCGTTCGCGGGGTGATGGGCGAGAAGGCCGTCGTCGTCTTCCTCAACGGCGCGTGCGGCGATGTGACTCAGGTGGACAACCTCAGCCCCAACGCTCGCGAGTTCGGCGAGAGCGCGGGGCGCAAGGTCGGCCAGACGGTCGGTGCGGAGGTTCTGAAGGTGCTCGCCCAGGCTTTTCCTGGACGACTCGCCCCCGTGACGGCGAAGACGCGAGTGCTCCGAATCCCGCGACGAAAGCCCTCGCCCGCCAATGTCCAGAAAGCGCTCGAGACCGCCCAGAAGGACCCCAAGGAGGTCGGCCACACGACCTGGACCTTCGCCAAGGAGACCGTGGTCCTCGACGCGATCTTGGCCGAAGAGCCGGTCGCCGAGGTAGAGGTCCAGGCGGTCCAGGTCGGGCCGGCCGTTTTTGTCGCTAATCCCGCGGAATTCTTCTGCCAACTCGGCCTGGACATCAAGAAGGCCAGCCCATTCCCGTTCACCTGGCCGGTCGAGTTGGCCAATGGCTTCGTCGGCTACGTGCCCACCGAGGAGGCATTCGGCCCCCACGGCGGCGGCTACGAGACCCGGCTCACCGCCTACAGCAACCTCGAGGTGAAGGCGGGAACCAGGATCGTCGAGGCCAGCGTCGAACTGGCCAGGAGCCTGAAGCCCGGCCCTGTCCCCGAACCCCCCAAGGCCCGGCCATTCGGCAAGCCGTGGGAGTATGGCGCGGTGCCGCCGCAGATAGAGTAACCGCCCCCAGAGCGCGGCACGTTGAAAACTCCTCCCCCTGTGATAGAATCCATTTGGCCAAAGGAGCGGTGTGGTGAAGGCACTGCGTCTCTACATAGAAGCGAACGACTGCGAGATTCGTATCTCGAGGCGGGGGTTGTTGGCCCGAGCGCGGCGAACGATCCTCACCACGTGGCTCTGGCCACAGTGGCCAGAGCCGATGTCCTCGTCTCCTGGAACTTTCGCCACATCGTTCATCTCGACAAGATCCGTGGCTTCAACGCCGTGAACCTGAAGGAAGGCTATGGGGCGATCGAGATCCGCTCGCCACGGGAGATCGTCTAAATGAAACTGACCAAGACATTCGACTGCGTGGAGATGAAGGCGGCCATCCACGCCAAACTCCTCGAAGCGACCAAGGGGATGCCTGACGAGGAGCAGCGCGCTTACGCTGCCCGCGTCCTCCAGACCAGCGATAGCCCGGCCGCTCGCCTGTGGCGCGCGCTGCTCGCTAAGAAAAAAGAATCCACCCGACCTTGAGAGATCCGATGTGGCCGTACTCCCAACCTTTTCGTCACAGACCTCGCCGTGTCGGTCCTCGTGGGGGAGCCGCCGGCGCCGGATGGACAGGAGCAGCGCGGGGGCGCCCGCTCCACCCGCAGTGGTTGCTCGCGCTCGCTGTGTTGATTCTCGCAATGCTGGCGGGTTGCCGAGACCAAGAGCGCCTGACGATACTCTGGAACGAATATCCCCGGGCATATTTCTTTCGCCAGGCCGAGGGATGGGCGGCCAACCCGGCGATAACCTACGACCGCTGGGAGAAGACCTTCGAGCGTCTGATGGGCATCGAGGGGAAGGTCCTCGACGAAGAGGTCCCAGGGCGCCAGAAGCGCAACATCGAGTTCTTCACCACCTTCAAGCGTCGCCATCCCGACCAACTGGTCCTGCTCCACTTCAACGGCAACGCGCGCGACCCCCGGTGGGAGGCCGGCGACTTCTTCGCCGGCCACTGGCTCTACTACAACGGCGCGACTATTCTCTCCGATGTCCCCGCTGAGGAAGGCCAGAGCGAAATCCGAGTGAGCGACCCCAGGCTGTTCTTCGTCAACGTCGGGCGCTACAGGGACAAGAACGACGACATAGGTCTTTGCGAGCTCACTCCCGACGGCCGGCCCGAGTGGTCCCGCAGCGAGCAGGTCCAACTCATCGGCGTTGACGTGAAGAAGCGGACGATCACGGTCCGCCGCGGTTGCTACGGGACGAAGCCGCGCGCCTTCGAGGCCGGCAGGGCCTACGCTGCCGCACACGTCCACGAAGGCCCCTGGGGCAGGCGCTCAAACCTGATGTGGTTCTACAACTACTCGACCCGTTGCCCACGCGACGCTCGCGGTCGCCGTTGCGCGGACGTTCTCGTCGAGGACCTCGCCCGGCGATTCCAGAAAGGCGGCCAATTGGAAGCGTTCGACGGCCTCGAGTTCGACGTCCTCCACCACTCGGCCCGCCGCCGCGGTCGTCGTGGCCCCGATTCCGACGCCGACGGGAGGCGCGACGACGGGGTCTTCGACGGCATCAACACCTACGGCGTCGGCGTCGTGGAGTTCTGCCGGGCGCTCCGCAAGCGCCTCGGCCCCGCCAAACTCATCCTCGCCGACGGCATGGCGCTCGACAACCAGAGGGCGTTCGGAATCCTCAACGGCATCGAGAGCGAGGGATGGCCCTTCCTGCGCGACACCGAGATCAACGACTGGTCTGGCGGCCTCAACCGCCACTTCTTCTGGCGCCAGAACGCCCAACCGCCAGTCTTCAACTACGTCAACCACAAGTTCATCGAGCCGGGCGAGGGCCCCGGGGTGGTCCGCAGGCCAGAGGTCGGCTTCAACATCCATCGTCTCGTTTTCGCCGCAGCGGTCTTCACCGACTCGGCCATCTGCTACTCCTACGCCCCGCCGAGGCGCCCCGGTGAGTTGCTCTCCATCTGGGACGAGTTGGTGGCGGGCGCGGAGGGCCGCCCCGGCTGGCTCGGCCGACCCCTCGGCCCGCCCGAGCGCCTGGCCGCGCGCCAGCCCGATCTCCTCGAGGGCGTCGGGAATCCACCCACGCGCGACCTCCTCTCCCGCATTTTCGTTCACGGCGGCGCGCTGGCCCTGCACGGGAAGGCCATCAGGCTCGAGGGCAACGACAGGCAACCCGTCCGCGCGACCATCGAGGCCATCCCCTGCCGCGGGCCGGACCTGTTCGTGACCCTGACCGCCCGCGCGGCGCCGATGCGCGGCTATCCACGCGAGGTCGCTCGCATGGCCTGGCTCGGCCTCGAACCGAGCGGCAGACCCCCGACACGGTTCATGACCTGGCTCAACGAGAAGGATTTCACCGCGACGTTCTATTTCCCAAACGTTCGAGGGAAGACGGTGGACCTGCACCTGGAGGTCGAGAGCGGCGAGCCGGTGTGGGTGGTTGGCCTGACGGCCCACGCCCATCCCGACGCGATCTACCGCGAGTTCGAGCGCGGTCTTGTCGTGGCGAACCCCTCGCCGAGGCCCTACACCCTCGACCTCGCCTCGCTCTTGCCCGGGAAGCGCTATCGCCGCCTGCGCGGCAGCCCGCTACAGGACCCCCAGACAAATAACGGCAAGCCGGCCGGCCCGAAACTCACCCTGGGACCCAAGGACGCCCTCTTCCTCGTGCTCGACTCCAGGTAGGGGGCGACCCCAGATGGCAGCCGATTGGCCAACGGGCAACGCGACATTACCATTGACCGGACATCCCTGGACGCCAATGCACATCTATGAGTAAGCGCTCGGCGATAGCGCGCTGTGGCGGGATGGGCTTTGGC
Organism: uncultured Planctomycetota bacterium; assembly: GCA_964470215.1. Classification (GTDB taxonomy): domain Bacteria; phylum Planctomycetota; class PUPC01; order DSUN01; family DSUN01; genus CAYYCI01. The sequence continues at coordinate 309 of CAYYCI010000362.1, read as the reverse complement.
ACGCTTTTTGCACCGCAATCAATTGCCGGGCGAGAAGGAAAAGAATGCCCTGATGCTGGCCAACTCCAGTTCGTCGTTCCAGGGCGCCGCACGTTGACCGCCCCGCTCCCTCTCAGCAAAGCATTCTTTTCCTTCTCGCCCACACTGGAAACCCACGGTGCACAAAAGCGTGCCAAAGCCCATCCCGCTATCCTGGTGCCTCCTGTGTGGAAGGAGGTGCCGTGTGGCAGCTCCATCCGCCCCGCGGCCGATGGCATCTGGTACGGGCGAAGACCGAGGTGCAAGAGCGTTTCGGCGGGGCCGTTCGCT
>CAYYCI010000361.1:0-5106 GCA_964470215.1 uncultured Planctomycetota bacterium | reverse complement strand
CGGCGTCGACCAGAGCGCCCTGTTCACTACCCAGACCATCAAGAGCGCCCGCGACAGGCATTTCTATTACCATAACGGCAGGCTCGCCGCTGTCCGCCACGGCCGATGGAAACTCTTCCTGGGTGCGCCGCTGAAGAAGGGACAGAGATTTGCCGACCTGCCGGCGGACAGTCCCCGCTTCCAGCTCTACGACCTCGAGGCCGACATCGGCGAGAAGAACAACGTCGCCACCCAACACCCCGGCGTCGTCCGCGACCTCCTCGCCCTTGCCGACTGGGCCACCGCCCACATCCGCCCCGCACGCGGCCCGCGGTGAGAAGAGAACGGCCTGGGCATGTCGAGCGACTCGTCGGGAGCATTTCTTGGCCGCGAGGCCAACTGGCGGATGTTCGGCCGCCTGGCCCCGCGCTACGATTTCCTGAATCGTCTCCTGTCCTTTGGGCTGGATCGGTGGTGGCGGCGGCGCGCGGTGGAAACTCTGGCGCCCCGGGATGGCGGGCGCTACCTCGACGTCGGCTGCGGCACAGGGGACGTGGCGTTGGAAGTCCTGCGCCGCACGACGACCGGTCGCGTCGTCGGCCTCGACCCTGCGCCGGAGATGCTCGCCACGGCCGCGGCGAAGGCGCACCGTTTGGGCGTGGCCGACCGCCTGGAGTTGGTCCTCGGGGAGGCTTGCGCGCTGCCTTTCGCCGACGGCGCGTTCGATGGGGTGACGAGCGCTTTCGCCCTGCGGAGTTTCCCCGACCGCACGATGGCCTTTGCGCAGATGCGGCGGGTCCTCCGCCCGGGCGCCTGCTCGGCTCTCCTGGAATTGACCAGACCACGCCGCGCGCTAGTGCGGCTGGGCTACCACGTCCACACGCGCACTCTCGGCGCCCTGTTCGCCGGCCTGGTCTGCGGCACGCCAGGGCCGTATCGCTTCCTGTTGCGGTCGGTGGATGACTTCCCGACAACCGACGTGGTGGGCGAATTGAGCACGGCGGGATTCGAGTCCGCGACCGCCCAGCCGCTGGCCGGCGGCATTGCGACCCTCTTCGTTAGCAGAGCCCCTGCCTGACCGCGACCCGCGTGTTCCCGAACGCCCAGGCCGCACCCCATAACCCACAACCAATAACCGATAACCCATAGCCAACAACCCGCCCGGCTGCACTGGTTTGATTCTTCCACTCCGCCGCGCTATTTTCCCACAAGCAAGGAGGAACCCGGATGCGAGGTATTCTGGAGTCAGCGCTCTTGATGGGAATAGCGGCAACGGCCGGCGCGGCCGAGCGACAACCGATCGGCCACGGCGCCCAATTCGTCCTGCGACCACGAGCCTCTTGTGGCGGAGTGGTCAAGAAGGCCATCTTCGCACACCCGCCGTGGCAAGGCCTGAAAGGCCGCGTCATCGGGCAGTTCGACATCCACCTCAACGACGCCACCGCCCCTGAGCTCCACTTCTCCATGGGCATCCAGGACGGCCACGGCTCCACCAAGGGGGTCATCTACCGCGTCCTGGCCGCCGGCAAGGAAATGTGGAGCGCCTGGCACAACGCCTCCGCCTGGAAGCCCGTGACGATCAGCCTCAAGCAATTCGCCGGAAAGGCGATGAAGTTGGAACTCGCCGTGGACTCGCTCGGCGAGCACTGGGCCAACTGGGGCGAGCCGCGAATCCTCGACCAGGGCAAAGTCCTCTACGACCTCGCCGACCTGGCACCGCAAGCCGCGAAATTCATCGAGCCGATGGCCTCCGTCCCCGACGACCAACTGCCGGCCAACCTCCGGCGCGAGGGCGAACGCCTTCGCCGCCAGAGCGTCCTCGTCCGGCCAACCCCGCAGCAACTCGCCTGGCAGGAGATGGAGTTCATCGCCTTTACCCACTTCGGAATCAACACCTTCACCAACCGGGAATGGGGCACCGGACGCGAAGACCCGAAACTTTTCAACCCCACGGCGTTTGACGCCAATCAGTGGGTGCGGGTGTTCAAGCAGGCGGGGATGAAAATGATCATCCTCACGGCCAAGCACCACGACGGCTTCTGCCTGTGGCCGAGCAAGTTCACCGACCACTCGGTCAAGAAGAGCCCGTGGCGAGGGGGCAAGGGCGACGTGGTGCGCGAGGTGGCCGAGGCCTGCCGCCGCGGAGGACTGAAGTTCGGCGTTTACCTCTCCCCCTGGGACCGCCACGAGCACACCTACGGCGACTCCCCGGCCTACAACCGTTTCTTCATGAACCAACTGAGCGAACTCCTGACCAACTACGGGGAGGTGACGGAGGTGTGGTTCGACGGGGCCTGCGGCGAAGGCCCGAACGGCCGCCGCCAGGTTTACGACTGGTCGGCCTACTACGCCCTGATCCGAAGGCTCCAGCCCAACGCCCTGATCGCCATCAGCGGGCCCGACATCCGTTGGGTCGGAAACGAGAGCGGCGTCGCTCGCCAGACAGAATGGAGCGTCCAGCCGGCTAACCTGACCCGCCACGGCAAGACCGGCCTTGTGTGGTATCCTGCCGAATGCGACGTCTCCATCCGCCCGGGCTGGTTCTATCACCCACAGCAGGACAACAAGGTCAAGTCCCTCGACCATCTCCTGGATATCTACTTCAAGAGCGTCGGTCGGAACGCGGTGCTCCTGCTCAACGTCCCGCCGGACCGCCGCGGCCTGATCCACGAGAACGACGCCCGTCGTCTGCGCGAACTGCGAGCCGCCCTCGACGCGATCTTCAGGACCGACCTGGCCGAAGGGAGGAAAGCCACGGCCTCGAGCGTCCTCGACCCTGCCCACGGGCCAGAAAAAGCCCTCGACGCCGACCCGACCACTTGGTGGATGGCTGCGGAGGATGACAGTTCGGCCACAATCGAGATTGACCTCGGCGAGCCGACCACCTTCAACGTCTCGATGCTCCAGGAACACATCACCCTCGGCCAGCGGGTCGAAGAATACGCCCTCGAGGCCTGGGATGGCAAGGGCTGGCGGCCCTTCGCCCGCGGAACCACCATCGGCCACAAGAAACTCGACCGCTTCCCCGAGGTGACCGCGCGCCGGGTTCGGATCGCCATCCGACGTTCTCGCGCCAACCCGACCCTTCGCGCCTTCGGCCTCTTCCGCGCCCCGCCACCATGACCCCCTCACCGGGGGTGTCAGATCTCCAATCCTTGAATCATTCTCGGCTTGGAGCCTGAACGGCGTAGAGGGCGTCGTCGGATGGGAAGACCATTGCGGGTTGCCCGCGCGGGCACGTTCTACGGCTTCTTGTTCCGAGGAAACCAGCGTTGAGCGGTCTGGCGCCGCGACGGGCCAAGGCCCACGTGAGCCTCGACCAGCGCAAGGCCCCGCAGGTGCGGTGACGTTTCGGGAGGCGGCCTACAGCCTCGCCAGGAGGGCGTAGCGGCCGTAGCGGTCACGGGTGGCCGCGCCGAGATCGTGGTGGGGCACGCCGCGGCGGCGGAGCACCCGCCGCGCGTGGCGCCGCACTTTGCCGTAGTTGGCATCGTCTATCACCACCACCCCGCCAGGCGCAGCGAGGCCCAGGACGCGCTCGAGGGTGTGGCAGCGGGTAAGGATGGAGCCGAGGTCGTGCAGGACGAAATCGAAGCCGGCCTGGCCGTTGGACGCAAACTCTCGCCAGGTCGCCAGGCCCTCGGTCGGCAGGTCGAACCACTCGAGCACCTTGCGCGTCATCCCCAGCCAGGCGGGCGAGGTGTCCACCGACCACACCCCTGGCCGATGGCTGGCCTCGCGCTGGTAGAGGCGCAGGACCACGGAGCTGAAACCCGAGCCCAGGTCGAGGAGCCGAGCGGGCCTTAGCAGGCGGCAGAGGGCCAGGGTGAAGACCGACAGCTCGAGCGAGGCGGCCATCCACGGGGAGTTGAAGCGCGAGGTGTAGAGGTCGTAGTAGGGCTTGACCTCCGGCTCGATGGCGCTTGTCAGCCTGTGGTAGTCGCGCAGTGCGGCGAAGCGGGCGTCGCTACACAGCGCGGCGAAACTGGCCGCCTGGCGCCTACGGCGCCACGGGGTGAGCCTCCAGAGCGCCCCACGAGCGCGGCAGAAACCCTCGATGGCGAAGTCCAACGACCGCATCACCCGCCCGAGCGACGTGGGCGGCTCGAGCACGAGTTCGCCCTTCGTCGACAATTCCCCCCGCGCCGCTGACCGGCGGTCCTGTTCGTCTCCCTCATCCGCGTCACACGCCGCGCCGGCCGCCAACTCGACCTCGAGCGGTGCTTCACCCAGTGTGTTTTCCTTCCTGCTTCTGTGTGGGCATCGTGGTGAACGGTATATTATGGGTGGGCGGCGGCGCGGTGTCAAAAAGGACTCGCCGCCAAAAAACGGACGGGAGTCGTTTTTTCCCAGAAGAAAAGACTCTCCCGTCCGTTTTTTCACCGGTGGGCGGCCTCGAGGTAGTCGGCCAGGGTGCGGATGTTCTTGATGAAGGTCTGGCACTCGATCCAACCATCCTCGACCCACCGGCCTTGTGGGTCGAGGGCGGCGATGATTGCCTCGACACGCGGGGCGAGGTCGCGCATGAGCCTCGCGGCCTCGCGCTCCGATGGCTTGCGTTGGCGCTCGGCCAGCAGACTCTCCCTTCCGGCGCGCTTGACCTTCTCGTAGAGCGCTCTCGAGCGGCCCGCCAGGTCCGACGAGATGATGAAAGCGTAGTGGGTGGGCAGGTCATTCGGCTCGTAGGTCAACTCGTACTTGCGGGTGAAATAGAGCGGGCGGTTCGAGGCGAGTTCGTAGAAGCGCGCCCAGCGCGGTCGGTTGCCCGGGAGCCTTGAACGTTCGAGCCACTCGACGGCCGCGGGTATCGGCTTCAGGTAGCGCTCGTCGCCGGTGGCGAGGTAGATTTCGACGAGGGTTCGGACGTTGCGCGCGGTGACGGCGGAACAGACGGCTGGTGGCTCGAAGCGGCGCGCCCATTCGGGGCGGACCTCGAGGTCGTACTGCTGCGCCCATCCCTGTTGTGGCGCGGACAATTGGGAGAGGACGATGAAATCGCCGGCCCGGCGCGCCGCCTCGAGGTATCGCTCCTGGCGATATTGCCTCCAGGCCTCCAGCATCACCCTGACGCAATCGTTTATCGCCCCGTCGTTGAATGTCCAATAGTCGTGGTAGCCGCCCCGAAGC
>CAYYCI010000360.1:0-5123 GCA_964470215.1 uncultured Planctomycetota bacterium | reverse complement strand
AAAGCCCACACCCCCGGCGCGCTGCCATCCCGGGTTTCCTCATAGATGTGCCACCAGCTTCCAGTGTTGCTGGTTGCAGTGTTCCGCGCGGAGCATCCAAGGTTGTAGGCGGGGCGTCCCGCCCCGCGGCCGGCCACAGGCTGGAAAGCCTGTGCCACCGCTCTCGGTCAACCGCAGAGGACACCGAGACCGCGGAGATTTCGCCGAGCACGCGCTAGGGGCACGGCATTGCCGTGCCCGCCACGGCTGGCACTGGGAAACCGACTCCCGTCCTCACCAGCACGGGGTGTCTTTGGCTTGTCACCTGGCGAGGAGGCCGCGGATGGTCCGCGCGACTTGTTCGGCCTGGAGGGCGATGGCGGGCGGCTTGAAGTGGAACCTGTCGCGATACCACTCGCGGTGGCCGTTCATCGGGGTGAAGAGGTCGTTGACGGGCAGTTTCATGGCCCCGGCCAGTTCGGCGACGATGCGGTTGCGCCGGGCTATCCGGTCGCGAAGGTCGGCCGGCGAATCCGGGCTCGGGGGCGTCGAGAGGACACAAACGAGGCGTGCATCAGGGACGGCCTGCCGCAGGTAGTCGAGGGCCTTGCGGTAGCCCTCGCGGTATTCCTCGTCGCTGTAGGCCCCGCCGTGGATGCCGTTGTTGAAGTGGACGACGGCCCACTTGTAGCCCTCGACGAAGGGGCGCAGTTCGGCGACGAAGAGCGGGTCGCAAACCGAGCGCGAGGTGGTGAGGCGCGCGACCGAGGCCACGTTGGCCAGTTGCGCCGCCACGCGGCCGTAGTAGCCGCGCGTTATCGAGTCGCCGACGAGGAGGACGCGGGGTAGTTTCGAGTCGTTTGCCTGGGGAATCCACACGTCGCACCATTCGATGCGTTCGCGATGGACCTCGCCCGCTATCAGCGCGGTTGCGATGCCGAGCAGAACCACGGCGAAGTGATGACCGCCTGAGGGCATTCTTCTTCTCCTCAGCGTTGGCTCCATCGTCGGCGGTACGGCGGCCTCGGGCCGACCTGGTCGAGCGAGACTGGCTGCTCGATGCCGAGCCTGAGGGCTGGCGAGCGATGGCGAGGGCCTCTGGCGGCGCTTGACCTCGCGGACGAACCCCACGTCGGCCACCCACACCTTGTCCCTCGCCGCCCGGGGCAATTGCTCGGGCGGGCTCTTCGGCTTGCGCCAGCCGCGGACGGGAATCGCCCCGCTCAGGACCACCTCCTCACCCGGGTAGGCGGAATAGGTGATGGTCTGGCGAGGGCCGCCAGAGTCCTCGAGAGAGAAGACGAGCGTGTCGGTCAGGCGATAAACGCCGCGGCGGAAAAAGACCGTGATGTCGGCCTCGGGGTGGGTTTTCTTGAGTTCGCGGACGGCGTCCCGTGCTCGCTGCGGGGTGGCGAAAGGTCGCTGCTCGGTGCCTGGATTGGCGTCGTTGCCGGTTGGCGCGACGTAGAGACGCAGTTCCGCAGCCATCGCTTCTCCGGCGATCAAGAGGACCGATAAGGCAACGGCAGAGACGAGACTTCGCGGCGAGGTCATCTGGTTTGTCACGGCGGGGGATCATAGCGCCGCCTTGGCGAGCCTTCAAGCGGTAGTCGGGCTCGGGGGGCCGCTTCGCGTGGGGATTGGCACGCTTTTTGCGCCGCGATCAGTTGCCAGGCGAGAAGGAAAAGAATGCTTTCGCCTGCCCTCACGCGCCGATGCCATGTCGCCCGGGAGCCGCTTTTCTTCCCGGCGCATTGTTTTCCTTCTCGCCTGCATTGGAAACCCACGGTGCACAAAAGCGTGCCAATGCCCACGCGGCGGCCCTGTGGGACTCTGGGCTCGTCGGGCTCGCTCGCGGATGTCCCGCGGGAGATGTTTCCTCGTGGCGGGCTACTTGCCCTGAGATGAGGCTTTGGGTAGGAGTCGGAGGCCGAGTTCGCGGAGCTGTTCCTCGGAGACCTCGGATGGGGCGCCGGTCATCAGTTCGACGGCCTTCTGGGTTTTTGGGAATGCGATGACCTCGCGGATGCTCTCGAGGCCGAGGAGGAGCATGACGATGCGGTCGAGGCCGAGGGCGATGCCGCCGTGGGGCGGTGCGCCGTAGCGGAGGGCGTTGAGGAGGAAGCCGAACTTCTCCTCGGCCTCCTCGTCGCTTATCCGCAGGAGGCGAAAGACCCGCTGCTGGACCTCGCGCTGGTGGATACGGATGCTGCCCCCCCCGATCTCGGTGCCGTTGAGCACCAGGTCGTATGCCCGGGCGAGGACCTCGAGGGGGCGGTCCTCGAGGAAGTCGAGGTGTTCGGCCTTAGGCGCGGTGAAGGGGTGGTGGCGCGGGTCGGGCCGCTGCTCCTCCTCGTTCCACTCGAAGAGGGGAAAGTCCACAATCCAGCAGAAGGCGAACTCGCCCTCGCGGACCAGTCCGAGGCGTCTGGCGAGGCGGCGGCGGAGCTCGTCGAGGGTCGTGGCGACCACGCGTGGCTGGTCGGCCACGAAGAGCAACAGGTCGCCCGGTTCGGCGTTCATCCGCGCCTTGAGCGCCTGTTGTTGCTCTTCGGGGAAGAACTTGACGATCGAGGAGGCCAGCCGCTGCCCTTCCTCGACCTTCATCCAGGCGAGGCCGCCGGCGCCGAACTGCTTCACCCACTCGACCAGTTCGTCAATCTCGCGGCGGGTGAGCTGGCCTCCGCCCTTTGCGTTGATGCCGCGGACCTGTCCGCCGCGTTCGAGGGCCGAGGTGAAGACCCTGAAGTCGCATGCCGCGGCGATCTCGCCGATGTCGGTTATCTCGAGGCCGAACCGCAGGTCGGGCTTGTCGGTGCCGTAGCGGTCAATGGCCTGGCGGTAGGGGATCCTGGGGATGGGCACGGTGAGTTCGCGGCCGAGCATCCTGGCCATTACCTCCGCCATCAACCCGTCAATGAGTTCGTATATCTCGCCCTCGTCAACGAACGACATCTCGACGTCGAGTTGTGTGAACTCCGGCTGGCGGTCGGCCCGGAGGTCCTCGTCGCGCAGACACTTGACGATCTGGACGTAGCGGTCGAGGCCGGCGACCATCAGGAGCTGCTTGAAGAGTTGCGGCGACTGTGGGAGGGCGTAGAAGCGGCCTGGGTTCACGCGGCTGGGCACGAGGTAGTCGCGCGCGCCCTCGGGCGTGCTCTTGGTCAGGAGCGGTGTCTCGACCTCGACGAAATCGCGGGCGGCGAAGTAGTCGCGGATGACCTTGAAACACCGCGAACGGAAGACCAGGTTGCGCTGAACCGAAGGCCGCCGCAGGTCGAGGAACCGGTACCTCAGACGCAGTTCCTGGGAGGCCTCGACCTCGTCGCCCATGGGCAATGGCGGTGTGTCAGCCGCGTTGAGCAACTCGACCTCGTCGGCATAGACCTCGATCTCCCCCGTGGCGAGTTTGGGGTTGACCATTTCTGGGGGGCGATGGCGCACGACCCCGCGCGCAGCGATCACCCACTCGGAGCGGAACCGCTCGGCGGCGTCGTGGGCCTCCTGGTTGTGGTCGGGCGCGAAGACCACCTGGGTGATGCCGTAGCGGTCGCGCAGGTCAATGAAGATCACCCCGCCGTGGTCGCGGGTGCTGTGGACCCAGCCACAGAGGGTAACGGTCTGGCCGACGTGTTCGGCCCGCAGTTCGCCACAGGTGTGGGTGCGTTTCAGGCGCATCGGTTCGACCCTCTGTCGGTGGTGGCCTCGGCGACGACGGCCTGGATGTCGGGCAGGACCTTCTCCTCGGCGGTGGCCATGTTGCGCAGTCGGAAGACCCCCTGGCGGGCCTCGTCCTCGCCGACGATGAGGACGAACCTGGCGCCGAGTTTGTTGGCCGAGCGCATCTGGGCCTTCAGGCTGCGGCCCTCGTAGTCCGTCTCGGCCCTCAGCCCCGCGCGCCGCAGCGCCACGAGGTGGGTGAAGGCGGCAGGCCGCACGTCGCCGCCGACGGTGGCCACGAACACGTCGAGCCGCGGCCTCTCCTCGGCCTGTCCGCTCTCGCGGAGCGCCATCAGGACGCGCTCGACCCCGATGGCGAAGCCGACCGCGCCCAGAGGCGGCCCACCGAGGTCGGCCACCAGGTTGTCGTAGCGTCCGCCGCCGCAAAGCGCGTCTTGCGCCCCGAGGGCGCCGTGGGTTATCTCGAAGACCGTCGCGGTGTAGTAGTCGAAGCCGCGAACCAGGTAGGGGTCTTCCTCGAACTCGACCCCTGCGCTTCGCAGGGCCGAACAGACGCGCCTGAAGTGCTCTCGCTCGTCCTCGGGCAGGTGGTCGAGGATGGCCGGTAGGTTCCGCGTGATCTCCACACAAGCCGGCCGCTTGCAGTCGAGGATGCGAAAGACGTTTCGCTCCAGACGCCGCCGGCAATCGGGACAGAGCGCCTCGGCCTGCCTTCCCAGCCGCTCGCGGATCAGTTCCCGGTAGCCGCGCCGCGAGGTCGGGGTGCCGATCGAGTTGAGCCGCAGGCGAAACCCCGAAAGCCCGAAGGCCCCGAAGAGTTCACAGGCCACGGTGACCACCTCGGCGTCGAGGAGGGGGTCGAGCGAGCCTATGGCCTCGATGCCCATCTGGTGGAACTGGCGCCGCCTGCCGGCCTGGGGGCGCTCGTGGCGGAACATCGGGCCGATGTAGTAGAACTTCTGGAAGGCGCGAACCTTGTGGAGGTTGGCCTGGAGGTAAGCGCGAACGACCGACGCGGTGGCCTCGGGCCTCAGGGCGAGGCTGTCGTCCCCCTCGCCGATGACGTACATCTCCTTTTCCACAACGTCGGTCGCCTCGCCGATGCTGCGGACGAAAAGCGAGGTGAACTCGAGGACGGGGGTTCGGATTTCGCCGTAGCCCCACCTGGCGAAGACCTCGCGCGCGATGGCCTCGAGGCGCTGCCACAGCGCGGCCTGGGCGGGCAGGATGTCCTCTGTGCCGAGCGGAGCCTTCAGTTTCAACTCTAGCCCCTGGCAGAAACAAAGAAAAGGGCGGCGCTTTCCCCGAAGCCTCGCCCTTCGCAGGCCATTAGTATAGGGAGCACGCCGCAGAGTGTCAAGCAAGCGAGCATCACACAGTCAAGCCACAGGGAAAATGTCACCCCTGAGCCACAGGGATTCTGTCATCCCCCCTCCCGTCCCCCCGCTGGGGGGAGGCCACAG
>CAYYCI010000359.1:0-5124 GCA_964470215.1 uncultured Planctomycetota bacterium | reverse complement strand
GAGCCGAGATTGTCCATTGGAGCCGGCATCAGGCTCCTCATCCCCAGGCTCTCGACTGTCCCCGTGAGCATAGACCTGGGCTTCCCAGTCCTCAAGCAGCATGACGACGAGTCCGAGGTTCTCTTCTTCTCGCTCAGCCTGGGCCGCTAGCGCGCGACAAAGGAGTGGTGCGGATGCGACGTTTGGCTTTTCTTCTCGTCCTTGGCCTGGCCGCTGTGGTGGCGGCTGGCCAGCGGCCCCTGCGGATCGGCACGGTCAATGTCGTCAAGGTCTTCGATGAACTCGACGAGAAAGTCGACATGAATGCCAAACTGCGCGAACTCGAGGAGAAGCGCGCCGCACAACTCCGCCAACTCGCCGAGAAGGTCCGAAACCTCGAGGAGAAGGCCAAACTCCTAAAGCCCGACTCCGACGAGGCGCGCGAGACCGCAAGGCTCCTCGAGGACGCAAAGCGCGAGTTCCGCAGCCAGCGCGACGCAACCGAAGACCACATGTACAACAAACTCTTCGACTTCACCCTCGCCATCTACAAGAAAATCCGCCAGGAGATCGAAATCTACGCCCGAGAGGCCGGCTACGACATCGTCCTGAGAACCAGAAACCCCGACCTGGGCAACATCGACTCCAACATCCGCCCACGCACCCGCTACCTTGAACTGAACCGCAGGATCGAAGCCACAACGGTCCTCTACCACGCGCCCTCGACCGACTTCACCGAGGAGATAATCAAGCGCCTGAACCAGAAGTACGCGGCGGCGAAGGCCGAAGAGCGAAAACCCACCACCCAGGCCCCGGACCAGAAATAGGAGCACACCTTGCCACTGAGCCTTCGTGAACTCGCCGAGTTGACCGGCGCCACCATCCACGGCGACCCCGAAACCCGCGTCCACGGGGTCGCGGGCCTGCGTAACGCCCGCGAGGGCGAAATCGCCCTCCTGGCCAACCCCAAGTACGCCCGCCACCTGGCCAGGAGCGCCGCTTCCGCACTCGTCGTCGGCCCCGACTTCGACCCCGCATCCACCCAACTCCCCCTCCTGATCGCCGAGGAGCCGGAGGCGGCCTTCGAGAAGATCGCCGCGCGATTCGCCCCCGAGCCACGCCCCTATCCCCCAGGCATCCACCCCAGCGCCGTCGTGGCCGGCGACGCCCAGGTGGCGCCCGATGCCTCGGTCGGGGCCTTCTGCGTCGTCGAGGCCGGTGCGATGATCGGCGCGGGAAGCGTCCTGCGACCATTCGTCTTCGTCGGCCAGGGCGCGCGCGTCGGGGAGAACTGCCTCCTCCACCCGGGCGTGGCCGTCCTGGACCACTGCATCCTCGGCGATGGGGTCACCCTCCACAGCGGGGTCGTGGTCGGCGCCGACGGCTTCGGCTACGCCCAGACCCCCGAGGGCACCCACCAGAAGATCCCACAGGTCGGCCACGTGGAGATCGAGGACGAGGTGGAGATCGGCGCCAACGCCACCGTGGACCGCGCCCGCTACGGTCGCACCATCGTCGGCAAGGGCACCAAGATTGACAACCTCGTCATGGTCGCACACAATGTGGTCGTCGGAGAAAACTGCATCCTCGTCGCCCAGAGCGGAGTGGCCGGGAGCACCGTCCTGGGAAGAAATGTCACCCTCGCCGCACAGGCCGGCCTCGTTGGCCACATCCAGGTCGGCGACCGGGTCATCGTCGGAGCACAGGCCGGGGTGACCCGCGACGTCGAACCAGGAAAAATCCTCCTCGGCTCCCCCGCACAGGAGATCCAGAAAGAACGCCGCTGCCTCGTCGCCCACCAACATCTCCCAGACCTCGTCCGCCAGGTCCGACAACTCGCGCGCGAGGTCGACCGACTCAAAGAGAAAGTGCGCCAACTTGAGGCCGAAACAAAGAACGATCGCTAGCCCGGCCACCGTCTCCGGGGTCGGGGTCAACACCGGCCGCAAGGTCACCCTCCGCATGCGTCCGGCTCCCGAGGACACCGGCGTGGCTTTCATCCGCACCGACCTCGACGGCGCAGTCCCCATCCCCACTCGACCGGAGAACATCGCTCGCCTCCCAAGGCGCAGCGGCCTGAGCGCCGGCGGGGCCACAGTCCAGATGACCGAACACCTCCTGGCCGCCTGCGTCGGCCTGGGCATAGACAACCTGTTGGTCGAACTCGACTCCGAGGAACTGCCCGCCCTCGACGGCAGCCCCCTGGCCTTCGCCCAACTCATCGAACAAGCAGGCGTGCGCCAACAGAGCGCCCATCGCCCGCTCCTGACCGTGCGCGAGACCGTCACGGTGACCGAGGGCGAGGCCTCGATATCCCTCGAGCCCGCCACCGACGCCCTGACCATCGCCTACAGGCTGGAGTTCGACAAGCCCGGCTTCACACCTCAAGAGTTCCACTTCACCGAGAGCCCGGAGGCTTTCATGGCGGCGGTCGCGCCCGCGCGGACCTTCGTCTTCCAGAGCGACGCGGCCCGGCTCCTCGCCCAGGGATTCGGGCGCGGGGCCGACCCCGAAAACACCCTCCTCCTGCGCGACGACGGCTCGCTGGTCTACGGCCAGTTCCGCTTCCCAAATGAACTCGCCCGCCACAAGGTCGCCGACCTCCTCGGCGACCTCTCGTTCCTCGGTTGCGGCTTCCGGGCACGCGTTGTCGCAAGGCGAACCGGCCACGCCCAGAACCTCGCCGCCGTCGAGAAGATCGCCAACGGCCTTCTCCAACCCATCGAAGGGGATTGACGCCACAATGGCAACCCGCATACACCCCACCGCCATCGTCAGCCCCAGAGCCCAAATGGCCGACGACGTGACCATCGAAGCCTACGTGACCGTCGGCGAGAACGTGACCATCGGACCAGGAACCATCCTGAGGACCGGAACGATCGTCACCGGCCACACCACCATCGGCGCACGCAACACCATCGGCCCCTACGCAGTCATCGGAACGCCCCCACAGGACCTCGGCTACAAGGGCGAACCCACCCGCGTGGAGATCGGTGACGACAACATCTTCCGCGAATTCGTCACCATCAATGCCGGCTCCACCAAGCAGGACTGGGTCACGAGGGTCGGCAATCGCGTCTTCATGATGGCCTATTGCCACATCGCCCACGACTGCGAGGTCGGCGACGACATCGTCATGGCCAACAGCGTCGAACTCAGCGGCCACTGCAAAGTCGAGGACAAGGTCTGGTTCGGCGGTATGGTCGGCGTCCACCAGTTCGTCACCATCGGAACCCACGCCTTCGTCGGCGGCCTCTCCGGCGTCTCTCATGATTGCCCGCCGTACATGATCTGCGAGGGGAAGCCCGCCAAGGTCCGCGGGGTCAACGTCATCGGCCTGCGCCGCCGCGGCTTCTCCCAGCAGCAGATTGACGCCCTCAAGAAGGCCCAGCGCCTGATCTATCGCTCACACCTGACCGCCATCCAGGCCGTCGAACAACTCGCCGCCGAAAAACACGCCCTCACACCCGAGGTCGAATACCTGATCGAGTTCGTCAGGAGGATGCACACGGCTCGCCAGGGCCGCGCCCGCGAGGCCCTCCGACGCCACTGAAACCGACTGGACCGCCATGCCAGAAAGAATCCGAGTCGCCGTCGTCGGAGCCGGCCATCTCGGCCGCCACCACGCGAGGCTCTACTCCGCCATCCCCGCCGCCGAACTGGTCGGGGTGGCCGACATCATCCCCGAGCGGGCCCGCAGGGTGGCCGAGGCCTACGGCGCCAGGCCCACCACCGACTACCGCGAGCTGATTGACCAGGTGGACGCCGCGAGCATCGCCGTGCCCACCGAGGCCCACTACGCGGTCGCTCGCGACTTCATCGAGCGGGGACGAGCCGTCCTGATCGAAAAACCCCTCGCCCGCTCCCTCGACGAGGCCGACCGCCTCCTCGACCTCGCGGAGAGGAACGGGGTGCCGGTGGCCGTCGGCCACGTCGAACGTTTCAACCCCGCGCTCGTCGCCGCTAGGCGCTACCTGACCACCCCCCTCTACCTCGACGCCGACCGCATCGGGCCGTTCACCTTCCGTTCCCTCGACATCGGCGTGGTCCTCGACCTGATGATCCACGACCTCGACATCCTCCTCGACCTCATCACCGCGCCCGTGGCCCGCATCGAGGCCGTCGGGGTGCCGGTCCTCACCAGCCACGAGGACATAGCCAACGCGCGGCTGACCTTCGAGAACGGCGCCGTCGCCACCCTCACCGCCAGCCGGGTGGCCACCCACGCGGTCCGAAAACTCCGCATCATCCAGCCCGACGCCTACGTCTCGATTGACTACGGCCAACGCCGCGCGCTCCTCTACCGCAAGCGACCCAACACAATTGACCCGGCAACCATTGACCCAACCGAACTCGACGACGCCCGAGCCTTCGTCTTCCAGAACCTCATCTCCGTCGAAGAAATCCCCATGGAGGACCAGGACGCCCTCGAGCAGGAACTCCTGGGCTTCATCGAGTGTGTGCGCGACGGTAGCCCGCCGCCGTGTTCCGGCGAACAAGGCCGCCAGGCGCTCGCGCTCGCCGAGCAAATCCTCCAGAGCATCGAGCGAAACGTCCGTCCTCACCTCCAGACCCACACCCTCCACCGCGCCGACCAATGAGCCACTCGCTCTTCATCGTGGCAGGCGAACCCTCCGGCGACCTCCACGGCGCCACCCTCGCCGCCGCGCTCCGCAGCCGACAGCCCGACATCTCGCTCGCCGGCATCGGGGGCCCGAGAATGGCCCAGGCCGGAGTGGAAATCATCCGCGACCTCACCCCACACGCCGCAGTCGGAATCTCAGAGGCGATCCGCAGCGTCCGAGCCGTCGTGGCCACCTTCAAGGAAATGGTCCGAATCCTCCGCAACCGCCGGCCATCGGCCATCGTCCTCATTGACTATCCCGAATTCAACCTCAGGTTCGCAAAGAAAGCCCACGCGCTCGGCATCCCGGTCATCTACTACATCAGCCCACAGGTCTGGGCGTGGCGCTCGTGGCGGGTGAGGACCATTGCCCGCTGCGTGGACCTCCTCTTGGTCATCCTGCCCTTCGAGGCGAAGTTCTACGCCGAACGCGGCGTCGAGGCCACGTTCGTCGGCCATCCGCTCCTGGACGTCCTCGCCCCCTACCGCCGCGACCGCTCCCTCGCCCCAGCGCTCGGCCT
>CAYYCI010000358.1:0-5169 GCA_964470215.1 uncultured Planctomycetota bacterium | reverse complement strand
GTAGGGGCACGGCACTGCCGTGCCCCTGGCCGCGGGCCGAGACGGCCCGCCTACAGCTCGACGAACGCGCGTCGTGAGCATCACCGCGTGGGCGGGACGTCTCGCCGCGCGTCGACCATAGGCTGGAAAGCTGTGGGCTTTGGCACGCTTTTGTGCACCGTGGGTTTCCAATACAGGCGAGAAGGAAAAGAATGCTTTGCCGAGAGGACGCAAACCGATCCGTCTGCGGGGTTTCGGAACAGCGATCGGTGTTCGCGGGCAGCCAGGGCATTCTTTTCTTTCTCGCCTGGCAGTTGATTGCGGTGCAAAAAGCGTGCCAAAGCCCGCACGCCCCGGCGCGCTGTCGTCCCGGGTTCCCCCATAGATGCGCCAGCGGAACTGATGCGTCTGGCCGGGGCGGGCGGCTCAGACTAATTGCCCCAGGGGCCCGGTGGCGCGCGGTCCGGCGGAACGGCGTCGTTCACTCGACGAGCCAGGTCGCCGCGGCGAGGGGTCTGAGGGGTTTGCTCCAGGTCTTGTGTGGGAGTTCGATGGTGGCCTGGCGGGGTCGGGTGTCGGTGTTGACGACGATGAGGTGGATGCGGCCGGCGTGGCGGATGGCGCGGTAGCGCACGGGGCCTTCGAGGTCCGCCGCCACCTCCTCGCCCTCGAGGAGAACGGGCATCAAGGCGCGGACCTCGCCGGCAATTGCGCTGATCTCGCGCCAGCGGCGCTCGAATTGCTCCTTCCCGCCCTTGAGCAGGTCGTAGTAGGAGTAGCAGACCAGGCCCTGCGCGCGGTGGACGAGCGCCAGGAAGACCATCGCTCGCTTCTCGGCGAAGGTCGGCTCGCGGTCCTTCGGGTTCCTGGTGTAGTTGGCCCAGCAGAATATCTGGGGCACACACCAGAGCGGCTTGGCGCCCCACATGGCGTGGCGCGCGGTCCCCAGCCAATCCCCGACCATCGTCACCGGGTGCCGCGGCACCGGGTAGGGGTCCACTCCGAGGATGTCGGTGACCTCGTAGTAGCGGTGGTTCTGGCCCGGGACGCAAAGGACCTGGAAGGTCGGGTGGTGAGGGTCGAGTTGGCAGATGAGGTCATAGGCTGCTCGCAGTTTCGGCAGCCACTCCGGGCCGAGTTCGTCGTTGGTGTACCAGGCCAGGAGTGCGGGGTGGTCGCGAAGGGTCGAGACGTAGTGGCGGGTCAGCTCGATCCCCGACTTGCCCGCGCCCCGGGGGAACCAGCGGGTGCCATCGTAGAAGTCCTTGACCGAATAGATGACCTTGAGGCCGTGGTGTTGGGCGCGGTCGAGGTAGGCGCGAGGGTCCTTCCCCGCCCCGTAGCCGTAGCATAGAATGGTGTTGAAGCCGGCCTTGGCGATTCTCGCCAGGTGTTCGTCTTCGGTCGGGCCGAGGTAGAGGCCGAGAGGGAAGAAGGGCTTGCCCTCGACAACCAGGCGCCCTCGCTCCTCAATCGCCACCTTGCGGACGAGCGGCCGCTTGACCCGAAGGGGCGTTTCGGCCCGGGCGAGGGCGCGGCCATCGGGAGCGACCAGGCGGACCTCGAGGACGTGGCTGCCCTCTGACAGGTCAGGGGCTTTCCACGTCACGCGCTGACGCTCGGCGCTGGACTCGATGCCCTTCGGTGGCAGCGAGGCGCCGGCCACTCGTGCCATCACGGAAAGCCCCTGAGCCGGCAGCGAGTGTTCGCGGCGGTTCAGCTCGAGCCCGATGGCGAGGCGCTTGCCCGCCGTGGGGGTCTCGAGGGTCGCGCGATAGGCCGGCTCGAGGAGCCGGATGACGAGCGCCGGCCCCCTGATCGCGCGGACCTCCACGTCGTCGAACCAGGCGGTGCCCGTGTTGCCTTTCCTCAGATAGAGGACGAGGTGGCCGCTGGCGGCGTTGGCGGGGATGGGCGGGCTCTCGCCCCCGAGGCGCGTCCAATCGAAGGTCCCCGTCTTGCACTTCGGGTAGTAGCCGCCGAGCCACCTGCCTTTCGCGTCGGACCACTCGAGGCAAAGCCCCGCGCCCTGGTCCCAGGCGTCGCCGTCGCGGACGTCCTTGCCCTTCACCCAGGCGGAGATTCGATAGCGGACGCCGGGAAGAATGCCCACGCGGGCGACAATCAGGCGATAGCGGCTCTTGTCGTCGTTCGAGAAGCGCAGGCTGCGTTTTCCGGAGTGTTTGATCGCCGCATCCCAGAGACATTGTCCCGGCGGCAGGGACCAGCCATCGGGGAGGCCATCCCCGTTGCCATCGGCCTCGAAGCCAGGGTTAGGAGCCAGATTGGCCCTCCAGTGTTCGGGCGGGACACGCGAGGCCGCCAGGAGCAAGAGACACAGCGAGAGGGCGCCCTGGCACATTGCAACGTCCTCCTATGGCCACGCCATGAAACCGACGGCCGGGGCGAAAGTCAAGGAAGGAAGAGAGACAGGCGGCCACGGACGAGCACGGACAGGCACGGACGGCTGAGGAGGCTGTCTTGCTGTCGGGCGCTTGACATCGGCCGGTCGGGAGTGGTACCCTGAGGGTAAGGAGATCAGCGGCCGTGATTCGGCGTGTGGTTGGTTTCTGGGTTTTTCTTGCAGCGCTGTGTGCGGCGGCCTCGGGCGCGGGACACCGCGCGGCGCACATCCCCCTGAAGGGTCGAGCGGATGATTTCCTCGTCGAGTCGCTGAACGAGCGGCTGGCGAAGGCGCTGCGCGCTTCCCCCAGGCCCGACCTGATCATTTTCGATCTCCAGACCAGGCCAGGCCCGCTGGCGGCCTCGCTCAAGATCGCCGACGCCCTCCACGGCCTCCGCGAGAGGGGCATCGCGACCGTGGGGTTCATCGCGGGCAAGGCGTCTGTCTCTGACGCTCTCGCTGCGCTCGCCTGTGAGCGTTTCTTCCTGGGCGAAGGCGCATCCTTCGCCGGGGTCGAGCCGTCGGCCTTCGAGGGGGTCCCCGAGGCCGAGGCACGCGAGCGATTGCTCGCCGCGCTCGAACGCTACAGTGGGTGGCGCCCGCGCCTGGCGCCGCTCTACCGGGCGATGGTGGGCGCCCAGGAGGACACCTACGCGGTGGTCTTCGAGGGGATGGAGGGGAAGCCAAAGTTCGTGGGTGCCGGGGAGCAACGCCGCTTGCTGGCCTCTCCGCCCAAGCCGGTCGTTCGGACCGAGCGGGTGGTGGCGAAGGGGAAGGTCCCTCGCTTCACGGCGTCCGAGGCTGAGCGCCTGGGGATTTCGTCGGGCACCGCCAAGTCGCTGGCCTCGCTGGCGGCCAGCCTGGGCGCCGACATGTCGAAACTGCTGGTCCTGCGCCAGCCGAGCGAGAGGCGACCGGCGGCCGCGAAACCAGAGCACGAGCCGCCCCGGGGCATCGAGCCCGGGCCGGGGGACAAGGTCGTCTTCATCACCCTCGACGGGATGGTCGGGGATGGGATGGCCTATTCGCTCAAGCGCCGCCTCGAGGTGGCCGAGGGCCTCGAGCCGGCGCTCGTGGTCTTCGAGATCAACACCTACGGGGGAAAGTTAGCGTCCGCGCTCGAGATAGCGAACCTGATCTATGACGAGGTCGAGCCGCCGACCGTGGCCTACGTGAACAACAAGGCCATCTCGGCCGGCTCGCTCATCGCGGTCGCCTGCGACGAGATCGTCATGCAGCAGGGCGCCACCTTGGGCGACTGCCAGGTGGTGACCGTCTCCGGCGAGGCGGTCCGCTCGGAGAAGATCGACACCCTCGTCAGGGCGCGCTTCCGAACCTTCTGCGAGGGCAAGTACCCCGCCGCACTCGCACAGGCCATGGTCACACAGGAACTCGAGGTCCTCGAACTCGAGAAACCCAACGGCGAGCGGGTCTACATGACCCGCAAGGACTACGAGAACCTCCTGAAGTCGCCGGACGAACTGGCCGAATACAAGAACCCCACCCAGGCGAAACTCGTCGTCCACAAGGACGAGCTCCTGACGATGACCCACACCGAGGCGCTCCGCTACGGCTTCTCCCGCGCCACCGTCAAGAGCCGCCGCGATGTGCTCGAACACTACGGGGTGGCCGACCGCCAGGTCGTGGTGTTGGGCTGGACGTGGTCGGAGCGGCTGGTGCGGCTCCTGGACATGGTGGGGCCGCTCCTGCTGACACTCGGCATCCTGGGCATTCTGATCGAGTTGAAGACCCCGGGCTTCGGCATCCCGGGCATCCTTGGTCTGTTGCTCGTCGCGACGTTCTTCTTCGGCAAGTATGCGGCGGGGCTGGCCGAGGTGTGGGAGATTCTCCTGTTCATCGTGGGGGTGGGGCTGTTGGCGGTCGAGCTCTTCGTGACCCCGGGCTTCGGGGTCCTGGGGCTCGGGGGCCTGTTGCTGATGCTGGCGAGCGTGATCCTCTCGCTCCAGTACTTCATCATCCCGGAGACGGACTACGAGTATAGTATGTTCCAGCGGAACATCATCACGCTGGGAGGTGTGGTCTTCGGGGTGTTCGTGGGGGCGGTCCTGATCGGCAGGTACTTGCACCGCGCACCGTACCTGGGTAAGATAATCCTGGCCGGGCCGCGCGAGGGCGAGCCGACGGCGGTCGCGGTCGCCGTCTCCCCGGCTCCCGCGCCCGAACAGGAGCGGAAGCGGACGAGCGAACTGGTCGGGCGTCGAGGCCGCGCGCTGAGCATGCTGCGGCCGGCCGGGCGCGCGGAGTTCGACGGCGAGCTCTACGACGTGGTGACCGAGGGCGACTTCGTCCAGCCGGGTGAGCCGGTCGAGATCACCGCCGTGCACGGCAACCGCATCATCGTGCGGCGCGCCAGGTGAAATAGGGGCCTTCCTTGCCTACCGGACTGGCCATCGTCATCTACGCGCTCGGGGTGGTGCTCGTTCTCCTCGAGGTCCTCATCCCCTCGTTCGGCCTGCTGACCGCCGGGGCGGTGGCCTGTTTCGTCATCAGCGTCTGGAGCATCTACGACCCCGCCCATCCCGGCTATGCCTGGGCGATGGGCATCGTTGCCCCGATCTTCACCATCCTGGTCCTCTACTTCGGCTTGAAGTACATCCCGCGAACTTCCTGGGGCAGCGGCCTCGTGCTGCGCCAGCCCGAGGGCGAAGAACAAAGGCCCACCGCCACCGAGGTCTCGACCCTCACCCCCGAAGGCGGAACGGTCGAGGAACAATTCAAGAACCTGGTGGGAAAGACCGGGGTCGCGCAATCGGACCTGCGGCCCG
>CAYYCI010000357.1:0-5181 GCA_964470215.1 uncultured Planctomycetota bacterium | reverse complement strand
GTCTTCGCCGACCTCCAGACCCTCGCCCAGGCCGCCAGCGCCGACCTCAAGCCCAAGGACCAGAACCAGCCCGTGCCCATTCCCGTCACGCTGGCTGGCGAGTTGCGGGGGGCCTGCGCAACCGTCACCGCGGAAAAGGACGGCGTGAGCGTGGAGGTCTATTCTCGCCCGGGGACCCTTCCGCTCCTTGCAGCCCTCGGAGCAGTTTTCAGATCGGCCAAACCAGCCCAGGCCGCCACCGCCGAGGCCGAGAAGCCCGCCGACTTCTAGCGGCGACCACCCCCGGGCGATGCGTGGCTGCCCCGCGTCCCACAGGCTGGAAAGCCTGTGCCACCAGAACCAGAGAAGGGGCATGGAAAGCCTGACACTATGGAGGAAACCCGCGCGTGGTCTCGAAGAAGGCCGGGGATGTGGGCTTTGGCACGCTTTTGTGCACCGTGGGTTTCGAGTGCAGGCGATAAGGAAGAGAATGCCTTGCCGAAAGGGCACAAGGCGTTTGGTGCGCCGGCCTTCGGAACGATGGGCCGCAGTTGGCAGCCAGCCAAGGCATTCCCTTCCTTCTCGCCTGGCAATTAATTGCGGTGCAAAAAGCGTGCCAACGCCCATCGCGCCCCGACGCACCTTCATTCCGGGCTTCCTCACAGATGTGGGCGTCTCTGCCCCGCGCCCCCGCTGCCTGCCGCTCACCGCTGCGGAGCAATGTGGACCGCTCGTAACTGGCAGGGGGCGAGGTGCACAGTGAGCCGGCCCTTCCTCGTCTTCAGCGCTCGCCCCGTCGGCGCATCCGTCACCTGCCCCGCTACGGGCACTCGAACCGTCGCATCCACTCTCCGCAGCCCCGTGTTGACCACGGCCAGCCACACCCCGAACGGCCCACCGTCAATCTCTCTGACCACCACCTCCTGGGCGTCGCAGGCCCCCGAGAGAACTTTGCTCGGCAGCGCGGGCAGCGCCAGAAAGGCTGCATTGAAGGCCCGCACGAACTCCGGAAACCCCCGGTTGAACGTGTGGGCGCTCAGGTAGCCGATGAAGCGCGGGTCCGCGTTGGCCACCGCACGCGCCTCGGCCAGCATGCAATACGGGCCGGCACGCTCAACATCGCAGACGAAATACCCCAACTTGCCTTCCGTCGCGTTCTCGTTGAGCGGGTAGTGGCGGACGATGGCCAAACCGCAAGGGCCACGGAAGCCCTCCATCGGCTCAGGCCGAGCCACCGTGTAGGCGCGGTTGAAGGGAAAAGTCATCAACACCCCCTCGGTGTCCTTGTAATTCTGAGGGTCGGGCGGCGGCACCGAGTGTTGCCACTCCCACTCTCCCCACGTCGGCCGGAATCTCAGGCACGCCGCCAGATACTCGTTCCCTCGAACCACATCGTGGTAACTGTACGGCTCGACCTTCGAGTGATCCGGGCCGGCCAGCGGTCCCTCCCACCCGTCCACATCGTCCGTCACAACTACCTTCTGAAAGCCGTGGAGCGATGGGCCAGGCTCAGCCGCATAGGCTGTGAAGAGGATAATCGCGTCCGAAAGACCGCCCCGGCGAAGATGATCCCGCAATGCCACCAGGAACTGCTTCCGCCGGCCCAACCACCACCGATAGTACTTCTGGCGCAACTTCGCGTCCCGACGCAGGTCCTCGCGGGTGGCAACCATTCGGTTGTTCGCCTCGATGGCGAAACGCAGCAGGCAACTATCCGAGAAACTGATCGGCAAGCTCGAGGGCCGCGTGCGGAACCACGCTCCGAGAAATCGCACCCTGTCCTTGTGGCGGAGTATCGTCGCGTCCAGAATCTTCTCGACATCCTCGAGGGTCTCCGGGTCGGTCACGTCCGCGTTGGCCTTCTCGCTCCAGGTGATGTGGGTGTAGGGCAAGTGGCCCCGCAGCGGCAGGCACTTCTTCCTCACCCCGAGGCCGAACTGCCCGATGCTCCCCGCATACTCGTAGTATGGCAACACCGCCAGGTCGTAGCCGCGCAACATCTCGAGGATTCGCTCCCACCGCTTCGGGGTCTTGGACTGCCACACCCACTTGTTCCCCCCGCCAGGGGTGGAGTCCCAGCCCTGGTTGTGGCCGAACTCCAGGAGGTCCTTGCAAAAGCAGTTCATCCCCAGGAACTTCGCCACGAGCGCCTTGAACTCGAACCAGCGGGTTTCGTCCTCGACGCCTCGGTCTTGGGGCTTGCGGCCGGCCACCACCCCGTCGGCCATCTCCTCGCGGCTGAATATGTAGCGGCGCGGTAGCCCCTTTGGCGGCAAGCGCAGCGAAAGATCGAACCGGCGAGGCTCCGGCACCTCGAAAAGCCGAATCCGCCACACCGCCGGCCCCGCGCTCCGCGGCGCGTTCTTCCGCGACGACCTGGCCACCACCACCCAGAAGCCGTCTTGCGGCAGCATCGGCCTCGCCCCGGCCCCACGCGGCGCCTTCAGCCCGGGGAAGCGGTCGTGGAGGTAGAAGAACATCCGCCACCGCCGAAACTCACCCGAAAGCGGCAGACGGAGCGATTCGACGTTATTGTTCGTGTAGGTGTAGAGCACGTCGCCCAGCGCCGCGCCGGTGGCGAAGCCCCGCGACGTCTCGCACCCACGGTTCAGAACGAACATCGCCCGGGGCTTATCCTCCGGGAACGTCACCTCGAGGACGTATGCGTTCCCCGCCTTCAACCCCCTCCCCTTGCCCACCACGTAGGCGAAGAAACTGGCCCCGCCCTCGTTCGGCAGGACGCGGCACTTCCGTCCCAGGATGGACTCGACCTTGCTCGCCCCCGGCGGGTCCTCGGCGAACTGACGCGCGCCCGGCGCCTCGGAACAAATCACCTGGTCAACCAGCGGCAACTGGCCCCACGGCGGCCCGGCATCCGCCACGGGCCGAGCGCCACCAACCGCAAGGTAACCAACCCACCAGAACACCACTGCTCCGGCCTTCATGCCCGTGCTCATCCTCCACAGGTCTCCACACCTCTGCCACAAGAGTATAGCGTCACAACACCGGACAGAAAACCAGCGCATGCAGGCGGGCCGTCTCGGCCCGCGTGGAGCGGGACGGCACTGCCGTGCCCCTACAGTCTCTCGCCTTCGCCACTCGGCATGGGTGGCACAGGCTTTCCAGCCTGTGCGACGCGGGGCGAGACGCCCCGCCTACAGCAGTTGCCGCTCCTAGGTGGCGCGAACTTTCCAGCCTGCGGACCCCGCCGACAAACGCCCTGCGCGCGTTAGATTGTGGCTCGCGGGCGTGGGCGGGCCGTCTCGGCCCGCGTTGCCGTCGTTACCACGCCCCGCGTGGAAACGAGGCCCAATGACTGTCTTCGTGCCCTTCGTGTCCTTCGTGTCCTTCGTGGATCCCAACGCCCTCGCGTCGTTCGTGGATTGGGACGCTGCTTGCCGAGGAGGGCCGCTCGTGGTATAGGTTTATCCCACCGGAGGCGGCGATGACACCACGCGAACGAGTGGCCGCGGCACTGGCCTGTCGAGTGCCCGACCGCGTGCCGTACTGCGAACTGTGGATCGATCCCGAGGTGGCGGCGCGCCTCCTTGCTCTCCCGCGCGAGGCCGTCGCCGACCGATTCACCCCCCAACAGGCCTACCGCCTCGCCAGCTACGTGAATACCGAGAACATTCTGGCCATGAGCCGCGCCGTCCGCGAACTCGGCAATTGCCCGATAACGGAGAACCAACGATGAAGAAGACCATTCGCACGGGAATAGTCGGAGCGGGCTTCGCCGCACGCTTCCACTACCAGTCGCTCAAGAGGGTCAGCGGCGTCGCTGTCCAGGTGGTCGGGGTTTTCGCGATTGACGAAGCGATGGCCTCGGACTATGCCGCGCAACGCCGCATCGAGAAATTCAATTCACTCGAAGAACTGATCGAAAACGTGGACGTGGTCCACGCGTGCGTCCCTCCCGCCGCCCACGAGCAGGTGGCCGTCGCGGCCCTCAGCCGCGACAGGTTCGTCGTCTGCGAGAAGCCTCTGACGGGCTATTTCGGCGACGGCTCGCCCGACTTCCACGGTGACTGCTTCCCCAAGCAGGTCGCCCTCGACCACGCGCTCGCCAGCGTCGAGCGCATCCTCGAGGCCGAGGCCAAGAGCAACGCCCGGCTCCTGTATGCCGAAAACTGGGTCTATGCCCCCGCCATCCAGCGCGAGCGCGAGATCATCGAAAACACCAAGGCCCAAGTCCTCTGGATCCACGGCGAGGAGGCCCACTCCGGCTCCCACGCCGCCACCTACGCCTACTGGAAGTACTCGGGCGGCGGCGTCCTCATCGGCAAGGGCTGCCACCCACTGACCGCCGCCCTCTACCTCAAGCGGGTCGAGGGCCGGGCCAGCGGCGACGGCCCGATAAAGCCGAAGAGCGTCACCGCCCGCACCCATGCCATCACCCGCCTCCCACGCTTCCGCGACGCAGGCCACATCCGATGCGACTACTACGACATTGACGACTTCTCGATGATGCACGTCGAGTTCACCGATGGCACCATCGCCACCGTCTTCGCCTCCGACATCATCCTGGGGGGAATCCACAACTGGCTCGAGGTCGCCGCTAACAACCACCGCACAATCTGCAACATCAACCCCTGCGACGCCATGAAGGTCTATAACCCCCGCGAGGCCAATTTCGCCGATATCTACACCGTCGAGAAGATCGAGACCAAGCAAGGCTGGACCCTCATGCCCCCCGACGAGGACTGGCACACCGGCTACCCCCAGGAGATGGAAGCCTTCTACCGCGCAATCGCCTACGGCGAGCCGGTCGAGAGCGACAGTTCGCTCGCCGCCGACGCCATCTCGACCATCTACAGCGCCTACGTCTCGGGCGAACGGGGCGGCGCCGCCGTCCCGATCAAGACCTTCTGATGGTGAAAGGTTGGCCCAGAACCGAAGACACTAACTTCTGCAAGGCGAATGAAAATTCTCTTGCCAAACGTCATTTCGTCCTGTAGGCGGGCCGTCTCGGCCCGCGAAAGGTCGCGTCGTGCACGATTGCCAAGAGTCATCTTGTCCTGCGGGCGAGCCGTCTCGGCCCGCGTCGAGCGGGCACGGCAGTGCCGTGCCTCCTACAGGCCCCACCCTCGCCGCTCTGCACAGGTGGCACATCTATGAGGGAACCCGGGATGGCAGCGCGCCGGGATGTGTGGGCTTTGGCACGCTTTTTGCACCGCAATCAATTGCCAGGCGAGAAGGAAA
>CAYYCI010000356.1:0-5191 GCA_964470215.1 uncultured Planctomycetota bacterium | reverse complement strand
GACCCAGGCGAAAAAAGCACGCGAGAATGAGTTTCGTTGGCATGGGATTTGCTCATACTCGCCCAAGTGGTTGCAAGGCTGAAAAACCCCTATCAGGAACTGGACCATGGCTCGCCACCTTCTCTGTGTTGTCCTTGGTGCTTGCTCGGTGTGGCTCTTGACCACACCCGCCCACGCGCTGGTATTGGAGGCCGGGAGCATCGCGCTTCCGGCCACGGTAAAGGGGCAGACTAGTTTCTGGAACCGCTCGTTCTCCGCGCCCTTCTCGGTGCAACCGCTGGTTTTCGTCCTGCCGAGCAACGAAGGCGGCGACCCTTGCGACATCCGCGTCCAAAACGTGACCACAACCGGCTTCGAGCTTGCCCAGGTGGAGCCGCGCAATCTGGACGGCACGCACGGGGCTATAACCGTCCACTACCTGGCTATCGAGCCGGGCACGTATGCCCTCCCGGGTGGCATCACCCTCGAGGCAGCGAGCATCGCTACCGACAAGTGGGTCAACAAGTGGAACTCCGGCACAGGGCGCTACGAGCAGCCGGCCTTCGTCACCAACTTTGCCTCTGCTCCGGCCGTCCTCGCCCAGATCCAGACGATGAACAACGAGGTCGGCAGCCCGCCAGGCGACCCGTCTCAGCCGTGGCTGACGACGGCGATCAGGGACATCACCAAGGACAATTTCCGCCTCGCGCTCGAGCGAGCCGAGACCCCGGGCGGCGCCCTCTCCACCACCGAGACCATAGCCTACCTGGCGATCACTAGCACGGCGAACTCCTGGTTCGTGGCCGAAGGCCCCCAGCCCGTCCGTCTCGACGCCTTCATCACCGCGGACACCATCCAGGGTTGGGGCAACACGGGAGGGAACGGGAACCTGATAGACCTGGCGCCCGATTTCGCGGCGCCGCCGCTGATCATCGGCAACCTGGCAAAGCGGAACGGAGCCGATGGCGGCTGGCTCCGACGTGGAAACACCACTGCCGCAGATGTCCGTCTCATCGTGGACGAGGACATGTACACCGACAACGAGCGCAACCATGCCGCCGAGGCCGCTAGCATCGTCGCCCTCTCCCAGGCCCTCACCCTGGCCGTCAGTTATCCCATGCCCACACTGCGTTACGCAGCCAGCGCCGACGGCACGGCGAACAACACCTGGGAGAACGTCGATGGCGTCAGCGGCTTCGACTGGAGCGTCCAGTCCAACACGCGCGTCCCGGTCACCGACGGGCTCACCCCGGCCATAACCGAGGCCTATCACATGCCCGACGCCCGCGGCACCATGCAGTCGTTGGAGAAACTCAGCGGCAACCCTAGCGATGAAGATGCCTCGTTCGAGTTGTGGTTCCGGCCCACAGATTTTTCCGTCTCGGGCCAACAGGTGCTCTTCGAGACCGGTGGAAACGTGGACGGCACGGCCATCGTGCTCGATGGCGACACGTTGAAATTCGCCACCCAAGATGGCAGCAACAAGAGGCTCGTTCTGTCCACCCAACTCTCCCCGAGCGCTCTCGGCCGCTTCCACCAGGTCGTCGGCGTGATTGACCGCACCAGCAGCATCGAGGCGGCTTTCTATCTCGACGGCCTCCTGGTCGGGAACGGGACCAGCGCCGGGAACGACTGGGCGGGCGGTGACGGGTCGGGCCTTGGCTGCCTGAACGGCACCGTCGCCGGCGGTTTTTCCAACCCAGTGAACTTCCAGGGCGACATCGCCCTCCTCAACTACTATCGCCAGGCGCTCACTCCGCAGCAGGTCCTCGACCTCTACCGCGTGGTCGCCATCCCCGAGCCGGCCACCCTCTCGCTCCTCGGCCTCGGCGGCCTCGCGCTCCTGCGCCGAAGGAAGCAGCGCTAGGCGGCGCGTCCCGCCAGTGAGATTCCCCGCAGCCTCGCCAGACGCTCGCAGCGCGCGCAGGGCCACCAGTCGACCTACCGCCTTCGCGAGCACCGCGCGCCCAAGGAGGCCGGCTCGCCTTCGCCGCTTGCCCGTCGGGCGCGCCGGGGGTAGAATCTCCCTCCGCAGGAAGGAGGAAACCACCGTGGAAAAGACCACCCGACGCAATTTCTTGAAGGACGCGGCAATGACCTGCGGCGCCATGGCCCTGGCAGGGGCCGAAGCAGCGGCGGAGAAGCCGCCCAACATCGTCTTGATCATCTCCGACGACCAGGCCTGGACCGACTATGGCTTCATGGGCCACGAGGCCATCCGCACCCCGCGCCTCGACAAACTCGCCTCCGAGAGCCTGGTCTTCACCCGCGGCTATGTTACCGCCCCGCTGTGTTGTCCCTCGCTGGCCTCGATGGTCACTGGCCTCTGGCCCCACCAGCACAAGATAACAGGCAACGACCCGCCGAGGGTCGGCGGCAAGGGCGGCTGGCCGCCGGAGCGGCTGCGACTGCGCGAACAGATCATCGCCCACATAGACCATCTCCCGACAATCCCGAAACTCCTGGGGAAGAAAGGCTACCTGAGCCTCCAGACAGGCAAGTGGTGGCTGGGGCACCATCGCCGCGGTGGCTTCACCCACGGCATGACCCACGGCGACCCCAAGCGCGGCGGCCGCCACGGGGATGCAGGGCTGGCGATCGGACGCAAGACCATGAAGCCGATCACCGATTTCCTCGAGGCGGCGGGCGACAGGCCGTTCTTCATCTGGTACGCGCCCTTCCTCCCTCATTCGCCCCACAACCCGCCCGCGCGTCTCCTCGAGAAGTATCGCTCCAAGACCAACTCCATCCACATCGCCCGCTACTGGGCAATGTGTGAGTGGTTCGACGAGACCTGCGGACAACTCCTCGACGCGCTCGACGAGCGCGGGCTCTCGCGGAACACGATCGTCCTCTATCTTTGCGACAACGGCTGGATCCAACAGCCGAACTCCCCCCGCTACGCGCCGCGCTCGAAGCGCTCCCGCTTCGACGGCGGTGTCCGCACACCCATCATGGTCCGATGGCCGGGACACGTTCAGCCTCACCGCGACGAAACCACCCCGGTCAGCAGCATTGACTTCGCACCCACCATCCTGGCCGCCTGCGGCCTCGAGCCGACCCCGCAGATGCACGGGGTCAACCTCCTCGACCGAAAGGCCCTCTCGCAGCGGAAGGCCGTCTTCGGCGGGGTGTTTACCCACGACGAAATTGACATCGAAAACCCGGCGCGAAACCTCCTGTGGCGCTGGTGCGTGAGCGGGTGGTGGAAGCTGTGTGTGCCCCACAGGCCCAACGTCCCAGACGGCCAGACCGAACTCTACAACCTCCACGACGACCCCTTCGAGAAAACCAACCTGGCGGAGAAAAACCCCGAGAAGGTGCGAGAACTCCTGGCCCTGCTCGACCAGAGATGGAAACCGGCCTGAGGGAGCCGCGTCGTGGAAGGGAGCGCGTGATGGACTACGAGCGGATTCTGGTCTTCGGCGCCCACCCCGACGACGAGTTTTCGATGGCCGGCACCATGGCCAAACTTGCCGAACGCGGGGTCGAGGTTTACGTGGTCACGATGACCAACGGCAACGAGGGCTACCCCCGGGCCGAGATGCGCGAAGGGATCGTGGCCATGCGCCGCGCCGAGGCGGCCGAGGCCGACAAGGTGCTCGGCATCACCCGCCGATTCTTCCTCGAGCGCGAGGACATGGGCCTCGCGGCCGACAAGGCCACCATCAAGGACTGCATCCGCATCATCCGCCAGAGCCGCCCCCACGCCGTCTTCACCCACGGCCCCCACGACCGCCACCGCGACCACCTCGCCACCCACACCATCGGCGTCCAGGCCACCTGGCACGCCGGCGAGCCCGTCGCCGCCGAACTGGGCGAGCCGTGGCGAACCCCCCACCTCTACTACTACAAGGGGTGCCGCCTGGCGTTGCCCACCGTCAGCTGCGACGTCACAGGCTATGCCCACAAGCGCCTGGAGGCCATGGCCACCCAGGTCTCGCAACACACCCTGTGGGGCCGCAGCCGCGAGGACTTCCTTGCCGAGGCTCGGCGCCTCGCCGCCGAGCGCCCGACGGCCTACGAGACGTTCTGGCTGGCCGAGCCGAACGTCCTGGGCGACTTCCCGCCGCTGTGACGAGGCATTGACATGGAAGAACCGGCCCTGGTGGTCCACTTCCTCGGCGTCGCCGCCTGCACACCGGAGCCAGGGGGCAACACGGCCTCGCTGGCGCTGGGCCGCAGGCTGGTCGTGGACGCAGGTTGGTATCTGACCGACCGCCTGATGAGGGTCGGGATCGATCCGTTCGAGGTCGAGGCATTTTTCCTCACCCACTGCCACCACGACCACATCCTGGGGCTCCCCCAGTTGATTTACTACTGGGGGATAAACGCGCAGCGTCGCCCCTCCAGGCCGCTGAGGGTCTTCGGCCCCAAGGGCGAGGTCGAGCGCGTGGTGGACGACGCGCTGTGTTTCCTCCAGTTCGAGCGCTACCCGGAACTCAACTTCGAGATCGAAACGCGCGGCCTCGAGCCAGGCGAGAGCCTCTCGGTGGCCGACTTCGAGGTCTCGACCTGCGCATCTATCCACAGCGTCCCCGGGCTTTGCTATCGCCTCGAGACGGGCGGCGTGGCGGTCGCGGTCTCCGGCGACACGGCGCTCAACGCCGAACTGGTGGAACTGGCACGCGGCGCCGACCTGCTGGTCCACGAGGCATCCCACGGGGGTCGCGCCGCGAAGGAGCTGGACATCTGGGCCCATTCCGGCTCGCCCGACGCCGCGGAGGTCGCGCGAGTGGCCGGCGTGCGACGCCTGGCGCTCGTCCACTGCGAGGCCAGCCTGCGCCACGAGGCCCTCGAGGCGGCCCGCCAGGTCTTCGAGGACACCTTCCTGCCCGAGGACTGCCAGGCGGTGGAGCTCTGCCCCCACCACTAGACGGACGCCTCAAGATTAGCGGCAGATGAACACCGATAAACGAGGATAACCGGAAGCAACCCCGCCGGCCATCCGACGTCCCGCCGCGTGACAATCATCCCCCATTGCGAGCGATTGCTCGCAATGGGGGGAGGGCGTGGTGCGTCGGCCACGTTCTCCGCGTGGCCGACAGACCCTCCCCTCTCCCCTCTACGGCCTCTGCGTCTCTGCGGTTTCCGCTCCTCCGCGCTCTCTCTGTGTTCTCTGTGCCTCTGTGATGAAATCAGTCCGACGCGGGGCGGGACGCCCCGCCTACATGCAACGGCCCGCAAAGGTGAACAACCGGTTGTAGGCGGG
>CAYYCI010000355.1:0-5209 GCA_964470215.1 uncultured Planctomycetota bacterium | reverse complement strand
GTCAGAGAAGAATTGGACCGACTCCTCATCGCATGAAAAACTCAGTCAACTTGAGGATTAAGGTAGTCTCGCCTTGCCCCCACGGGGCCGCGTCTCTATAATCGGCTAGCGAAGGGACGCGGGATGCGTGAGCCACGGACGATCAGCGAGAACATGCGCCTGGCGCTCAGGGACGACGTTGCGCACCAGTGCCTGGGCGAGGGCCACGAGACGGTCGTCCTGTCGCTTGCCTCCGGGTATCTCTACACGTGCAACGACACCGCTCGGCGCTTCCTCGAGTTGCTCGACGGCCGTCGGACCATCGCAGAGATTGCGGCTCTGCTGGAAGGCGAATACGAGGCCGAACGCCAGAGGCTGGTGGACGACCTGATCGCTCTCGCTCGCGGCCTCCTCGACGAGAATCTCGTGGCGCTTGTCGAGGGGGAGAGTTAGTTGCGGCTCTTGGTCCTGAAGACCCACGTTTGGCTGGCGGCTGTGGCTACGGTTTTGCTTGTGAAGGCGCTGCCGCTTCGGTGGGTGCTGCGCCTGTTGAGCCCTCCGAGGTGGTTGAGGCCATACCGCGGGGTGTCGGCGGAGACGATGGTGGAAGTGGTCCGGCGTCGCCTGGCTCGGCCTCGCCACATGCGGCGCCGGGCGTGTCTGAGAGAGGGTCTCTTGCTGTTCCACTTCTTGTGCCTGGCCGCCAGGGAGCCCGAGGTCCACTTCTCGGTCTTCGAGCCTCCGGCGGGCTCCGAGAGGCTCGATGCCCATTGCTGGGTGAGTCTTGATGGTCGAACGTTGTCGTCGCCGCCGTCGGGGTCTTCGGTCGAGATGATGCGCTACCGCCGGTTCTCCCTCGAGGCCCCTATGCCCTGCAAGCCGCAGTGAAAGGTCGCAGCGGCTATCAAGGCCGCTCGCCAGGTGGGTTTGATTCGTTCGCGCCGGTGGGTATCCTTATGTTCGTGGCGGTTGACGGGGGACGACGATGTCGGAGTGGCGGACGGAGCGCGATTCGCTCGGCGAGGTGAGGGTGCCGGCGGGGGCGTACTACGGCGCCCAGACCCAGCGGGCGGTCGAGAACTTCCCGATAAGCGGGGTGCGGGCGCCGCGGCCGCTCGTGGTGGCGTGCGCCTACGTGAAGAAGGCCGCGGCACTAGCCAACCGCGACGTGGGCAACCTCCCGGCGCCCGTCGCCGAGGCAATCGCCGCCGCTGCCGACCGAGTGGTCGCCGGGGAGTTCCGCGACCAGTTCGTCGTGGACGTCTTCAATTCCGGGGCGGGGACGTCGTTTCACATGAACGTCAACGAGGTGCTGGCCAACATCGCCATCGAGGCGCTCGGCGGCCAGCGCGGCGACTACTCGCTCGTCCACCCCAACGACCACGTCAACTACGGCCAGTCAACCAACGATGTGATCCCGACGGCCGCGCGTCTGGCCGCGGTGCTGATGGTGCCGGGGCTGCTGGCTGCTCTGGAGAGGCTCGAGGCGGCCTTCCGGAGCAAGTCCAAGGAATTCGACGGCATCCTGAAAGCCGGCCGCACTCATCTCCAGGATGCCGTGCCAGTTCGTCTGGGGCAGGAGTTCGGCGCCTATGCGAGAGCGCTTGGCAAGGCGGCCAAGGCGATCGAGGTGGCGGCCGACGCCTGCCGCGAACTGGGCATCGGCGGCAGCGCCACCGGCACCGGCCTGAACACTCATCCCGAATACGCCGCCCGCACGGTGGCCTACCTGGCGGAGTTCACCGGCGAGGAGTTGCGCCCCGCCCCCGACCGCTTCGAGGCCATGCAGAGCCAGGGGCCGGTCGTTGAGTTGTCGGGCGCGCTGAGGCTGTTGGCCGTCGAACTGATCAGGATCGCCAACGACCTGCGCCTCCTCTCTTCCGGCCCGACGACGGGCCTGGGGGAGATTCGGCTGCCAGCCGTCCAGCCTGGCTCCTCGATAATGCCGGGAAAGGTCAATCCCAGCATTCCCGAGATGGTCAACATGGTGGGCTTCGCGGTGCTGGGGAACGACCTGACGGTGGCGACGGCCGCCCAGGCGGGGCAACTCGAGTTGAACGTCATGATGCCGGTGATCGCTTACAAGTTGCTCGATTCCCTCGAGATACTGACGAACGCCTGCCGGGTCTTCGCCGAGCGGTGCGTCGGGGGGATCGAGGCGGACGCCGGGCGGTGTCGCGCCTATGCCGAGCGGACCCTGGGCCTGGCCACCGCGCTCAACCCCTACATCGGCTACCTGGCAGCGGCCGAGGTCGCGAAGGAAGCGCTCGCCACCGGCCGCACCATCCGCGAGGTGGTTCTCGAAAAGAGCCTCCTGAACGCCGAGGAACTCGACGGCATCCTCGACCCGAAGGCCATGACCGAGCCGCGGGAGCGACTGGACAAGGAACAACGAGAGCCATCGTAGTCCAACCGCCGTCTCCCATCGGTCTTATTCGTCCTATCGGTGCGAGCCTTGATTGACACGCCCGGGGGCCGGGTTATAATCGCGGTCGAGTGAGCGGGAGAGCCACCTTGGCGAACGAAGACGAAGCCAAGCGGACTCTGGAGCGCGGCCGGGCGGTGCTCCGCACCGAGGCGCAGGCCATCGAAGCACTGGCCGAGGCGCTCGACGAGCGCTTCGCCAAAGCGGCCGAGTTGATCTGCGATTGCGAGGGCAAGGTCGTCACCTGCGGGGTCGGCAAGTCGGGCATGGCCGCCCGCAAACTCGCCGCCACGCTCTCGAGCACCGGCACCTCGGCCGTCTTCCTCCACGCCGGCGAGGCCCTCCACGGCGACCTCGGGGTCGTCCATCCCGGGGACGTTCTCATCCTGGTGAGCAAGAGCGGTGAGAGCGACGAGATCGTCCGCTTGTTGCCTTCCATCGAGGCGATCGGGCCGACGGTGGTTGCCATCACCGGCTCGCCCGAATCGCGCATCGCCCAGGCGGCGGACCTGGTGCTCGAGTGCCGGGTCGAGCGCGAGGCGGACGCGCTGAACCTGGCCCCGACGGCGAGCGCCATCGCTGCTCAGGCCCTCGGGGACGCCCTGGCAATCGCCGTGGCCGAGCGCAAGAAACTCACGCCCGAACGCTTCGCACTCTCACACCCCGGGGGAGCGCTCGGCCGTCGCCTGACCATCAAGGTCGAGCACCTCATGCACTCCGGCGACGAACACCCCGTCGCCCATCCCGAGACCCCGATCCGCGACGTCCTCGTCGAGATGACCAGCAAGGCGATGGGCGCGGTGAACATCGTGGACGAGGAGGGGTGCCTCGTCGGCATCATCACCGATGGCGACATGCGCCGGGCGATCCAGCGCCACGGCAACGTCCTCGACCTCGAGGCCGCCGACATCATGACCCGCACCCCGATCACCGTCGAGCTCGGCACCATGGCAATTGACGCCCTTCGCCTGATGGAGAACCGCCCCAGCCAGATCATGGTCCTCCCCGTGGTGGACTCCGACGGGAAGGCGGTGGGGATCATCCGCCTCCACGACGTCGTCAAGGCAGGGCTTTAGGCCGGGGAGAAGGAGTTGAAGCGCAGGAAGGTCGAGATAGCGCCGGGGGTGGTCGCCGGCGGCGAGCGGCTGCTCCTTATCGCGGGGCCGTGCGTCATCGAGTCGAAGCGCCAGTGTCTGGCTCTGGCCGGGCGCCTGAAGGACATTGCGGCCGCCGCCGGGCTGCCATTCGTTTTCAAGGCGTCGTTCGACAAGGCGAATCGCACCTCGGTCCGCTCGTTCCGGGGCCCGGGCCTCGAACGCGGCCTCGAGGTCCTCGCCGAGGTCAAGGCCCGCCACAGCGTCCCCGTCCTAACCGACATCCACGAGAGCCATCAAGCCGAGCCTGTGGCTGAGGTGGCCGACGTCCTCCAGATTCCCGCGTTCCTTTGTCGCCAGACCGACCTCATCCAGGCCGCTGCGGCGAGCGGGCGGGTGGTGAACCTCAAGAAGGGGCAGTTCCTCGCCCCCGAGGACATGCGCCACGCGGTCGAGAAGGCCCAGGCCGCCGGCGGGCGCAGGCTCCTCCTGACCGAGCGGGGAACGTGTTTCGGCTACAGGAACCTGGTCGTGGACTTCCGCTCGCTGGCGATAATGGCAAGGCTGAGATGGCCGGTGGTCTTCGACGCCACCCACAGCGTCCAACTGCCCGGCGCCGCGGGCCAGGCCTCGGGCGGACAGCGCGAGTTCGTCCCGCTTCTCGCAAGGGCGGCTGCCGCCGCGGGGGTTGACGGGATTTTCGTGGAGGTGGCCTTCGAGCCTCGGAAGGCCCTCAGCGACGGCCCGAACTCGCTGCCTGTCCGCCAACTTCCATCCCTGCTCGACCAACTGGTCAGATTGCGCGAGGCAAGGCAACGCAAGGGGAGCCGATGAACGCCATCGCCCGTTTCTTCAAACTCCAAGAGGCAGGCACCACGACAGGGACCGAGGTTCGGGCCGGGGTGGTCACGTTCATGACCATGGCCTACATCATCGTGGTCCAGCCGCTGGTTCTCTCGGGGGCGGGGATGCCGTTGGGCGGGGTGATGCTGGCGACGTGTCTTTCGAGCGCGTTTGCTACCCTGGTGATGGGCCTCTACGCCAACTACCCGATAGCGCTCGCCCCCGCGATGGGCCACAATTTCTACTTCGCCTTCCTGGTGACCAGTGGCCTGGTGCCCGACTGGCGCGTGGCGCTCGGCGCGGTGTTCGTCTCCGGCACCCTGTTTGTCATCTTATCGTTTTTCGGGTTCCGCGAGCGGATCATCAACGCGGTGCCCGACAGCCTGAAATACGCTATCGCCGTGGGGATCGGGCTCCTGATCGCGCTCGTCGGCCTCAGGAACGCCGGGCTGGTCGTCGAGAGGCGCGACGCCACGGGCTGGACCCTCGGCCACTTCGGGCCGGAGGCGGTCCTGGCCATCATCGGCCTGGCCATAACCTCGGCCCTCCTGGCCTTCAGGGTCAAGGGCGCGATCCTCATCGGTCTGGTCGCCACCACGGTCGTCGGGATGGTCATGGGACTCGTCGAGCCGGCGTCCAGCCCTGTGGGCAAGCCGCCGTGGGACGAATTGAAGCAGACCGCCCTGGCGCTCGATATCATCGGGGCGCTCAAGTTCGGCTTCTTCGGCGTCATCTTCACCTTCTTCTTCCTCGACCTCTTCGACACCATCGGCACCCTCATCGGGGTCAGCCAGCAGGCGGGCCTGATGGTCGAGGGGAAACTCCCGCGGGCGAGCCGGGCCCTCTTCGCCGACGCCAGCGGCACCGT
>CAYYCI010000354.1:0-5218 GCA_964470215.1 uncultured Planctomycetota bacterium | reverse complement strand
CGTTCGCCACCGACGCCGGCGGCCGCACTTCCCACACGGCCATCATCGCCCGCGCACTGGGCATTCCCGCCGTCGTCGGCCTCGGAAGCGTTACCGCGGAGGTCGTCGGGGGCGATCTCCTGGTCGTGGACGGCTCGACGGGGAGCGTGGTCGTTGACCCCGACAGCGAGACCCTCGACCGCTACCACGCCAAGATGCGGAACATCCAGAAGCACGAGGCCCGTCTCGCCCGCCTGCGCACTCTGCCGGCCGAGACGACCGACGGCCACCGAGTGCGGCTTCTGGCCAACATCGAGTCGCCCGACGAGGTGGAGATAGCCCTGAAGCGTGGCGCCGAGGGCGTGGGCCTATACCGCACCGAGTTCCTCTTCTTCGAGAAGGGCAGCGCGCCCAGCGAGGAGGAACACCTGGCGGCCTACCGCCGCGTGGCCGAGGCGTTGGGGAACCGCCCGGTGGCGATTCGCACCTTCGACATGGGCGGCGACAAGTTGGGCCTCGGGCCGGCCGCTTCCGAGCGCAACCCGTTCCTGGGCTGCCGCTCGATCAGGCTCTGTTTCCAGCAGATGCCCTTGTTCCGAGCCCAATTGCGCGCCATTCTGCGCGCCTCGGCCTTCGGCCGCGTCCAGGTGCTCTTCCCCATGGTCGCCACCCTGCGCGAAATCCGCATGGCCAAACGCATCGTCCACGAGACGATGGCCGACCTCGACGAAAAGGGCATCCCCCTCCGCCGCGACATCGAGATCGGCATCATGGTCGAGGTCCCCAGCGCCGTGTGGATCGCCGACCTGTTGGCTCGCGAGGTGGACTTCTTCTCCATCGGCACCAACGATCTGGTCCAATACACCCTGGCGGTTGACCGCGGGAACGAGTGTGTCTCGGACCTCTTCCAGCCCGCCCATCCCGCAATCCTGCGCCTGATCTCCCACGTCATCGAGGTCGCCCGCGAGAACGGCACCCGGGTGGCCATGTGCGGCGAGATGTCGGGCGAGTTGGTCTTCGCGGTCCCGCTCGTGGGAATGGGGCTCGCCGAGTTCAGCGCCAGCCCCGCCGTCCTCCCACAGATGAAGGAGGTCATTCGCTCCGTCAGTTACACCTACGCCCAGGAAGTGGCCGAGAAGGTCCTCTCATTCGACGCCCCAGAGAAAACCCTCGAGTATCTCCGCGGGGTCCTGGCCGAGGTCCTTCCCAAGGGCGAGTGACGAGTTTAGATGGCTTTCAGAGTCCTGTTCCGATTCAGCAAGGAGGGCGAGGCGAGGTTCCTGTCGCACCACGACCTCATCCGCCTCTTCGAGCGAGCGATGCGCCGCGCAGCTCTGCCCGTGAGGATGACCCAGGGGTTCAACCCCCATCCGAAGTTCGCCATCCTCTCCGCATTGCCGGTCGGCGTCGAGGCTGACCACGAAGCCCTCGAGGTCCAACTCGACCAGCCGGTTCCGCCCGACGAGGCGCTCCGCCGTCTCGGGGCACAGTTGCCCACGGGCATCGCGCTCCGCTCGGCAAAGGCAATCGAGCCGGGAGCCAGGCTCGCGGTCGTCGGCTCGGCATACCAGATCGCGCTCCCGGAAGGTCTCGAGGTGAGCGAGGCCGACGTCGAAAGGTTCCTGGCCAGCGACCACGCGATAGTGGAACGCGCCAACGGAAAGAGCCTCGACATCCGGCCCGCCATCGCCAGCCTCCAGGTCGAGGGCCGCGTCGTGAACCTGGCCGTGCGCCACGCCGAGGGCGGCACACCGCGGCCCAGCGAGGTCCTCGTGGCGCTGACCGCCAGGCCCGCCCCGCCGGATGCGCGGGTGCGACGCACCGGACTCGACCTTCGCATCGCCCGGAAAGGCTGAATCGGAGCCCCAGTCGCTCCAGGAGCCGCGCATGCAGCGCAGAATGCTCATCAACACGAAGGAACCCGAAGAGGTGCGCGTGGCCATCCTCGAGAACGGCACACTCGAACACCTCTACATCCAGCCCGCCGCCACCGCCCAGTACGTCGGCAACATCTACAAGGGACGCGTCAGCAACGTCGAGCGCAGTTTCCAGGCCGCGTTCGTGGACATCGGCCTCCCCAAGAACGCTTTCCTACACGTCTCCGACGTCAGCGGAATTGACCCCCTCAACCCCGGCGCCAAGACCACCACCAAACGACGTAAGGACAACAAGCCCATCCAGGAACTCCTCAGGAAGGGCCAGGAGATCGTCGTCCAGGTGACCAAGGAGCAGATCGGAGCAAAGGGCCCGAGCGTCACGGCATACATCAGCCTCCCAGGACGCTACCTCGTCATGATGCCCGGGGTCCTCCACTACGGGGTCTCGCGCAAGATTCCCGACGAGGAAGAACGCGGCCGCCTGAGAAAACTCCTCGACGAACTCGACCTGCCCAAGAACCACGGCTTCATCGTCCGCACCGCAGGCGCCGGCGCTCGCAAGAGCGACCTCCAGCGCGATCTCCGATACCTGCGACGGCTCTGGAGCGCCGTCGCCGAGCGCATCCGCTCTAGTCCCGCACCGACCGCCGTTTACCAGGAAAGCGACATCGTCATCCGATGCATGCGCGACATCTTCGCACCCGACATCGAAGAGATCATCATAGACAGCGAGGAGGTGTGCCACCGGGTGGCCGAGTTCCTGCGAATGGTCTCCCCGAGCCATCGAAAGAGAGTGAAACTCTACCGAGGCGCCACCCCCATCTTCCACCACTTCAAGATCGAGGACGAAGTCCTCAGCACCTTCAGCAACGTGGTCCCACTCAAGAGCGGCGGCTCCATCGTCATTGACGAGGCCGAGGCCCTCGTGGCCATTGACGTCAACTCCGGACGCTACACCAACGAGGAGGACATCGAAGAGACAGCCTTCCACACCAACCTCGAGGCCGCGCGCGAGGCCGCGCGCCAACTCCGCCTCCGCGACCTCGGCGGCGTCATCGTCATCGACTTCATCGACATGCAGCAAGAAAAACACCGCCGCCAGGTCGAGCGGACCATGGCCGAAGAGCTCCGACGCGACCGCGCAAGGAGCCGCATGCTCCGCATGTCGAGGTTCGGCCTCCTACAGATCACACGCCAGCGCGTCAGCCAGGGAACAAAGCGAGCGCTCTTCGACCGATGCCCGCAGTGTCAGGGCTCCGGACTCGTCCGCAAGGTCTCCTCCATGGTCCCACACCTCATGCGACAACTCCGCCTCGCCCTCGCCCGCCGTGGCCTCCAGCGCATCGAGGTCCTCGCCCACCCCACCGTGGCCGAGGAGATAGCAAACGCCAAACGCCACGACCTCCACCAACTCGAACAACAAGCCGGACACCCCATCCGCGTCGTCGCAAAGCCCGACTTCAGGCTCGACCAGGCACAGATCGTCTGTGTGCGTGACGACGGAAAGAAAATTATGTTATAATAGGAGACGCCATGTACGCAGTCATCGAAAGCGGTGGAAAGCAATTCAAGGTCGCACCTGGCGACGTCGTCGAACTCGAACGACTCCCCGACAGGCCGGGCGAGCCCATCGAGTTCGAGCGCGTCCTATTCTACAGCGCCGACGGCGACATCCGATGCGGCACGCCCACCCTCCACGGCGTCCGGGTCATCGGAACAGTCCAGGCTCAAACCCTCGGTCCAAAGATCGTCGTCGCGACCTACAAGCGCCGCACCGGCTACCGCCGCAAGAAAGGCCATCGCCAGAGGCTCACACGAGTCCTCATCGAACGCATCGTTGCCTCCGAAAAATAAAGGAGCTTCCAAATGGCACATAAGAAAGGACAAGGCTCCTCTCGCAACGGCCGCGACAGCATCGCCAAAAGCCGCGGTGTGAAACGATTCGGCGGACAGCGCGTGACCGCAGGCACCATCATCGTCCGACAATGTGGCACCCGCTTCCGTCCAGGCTTCAACGTCGGTCGCGGCAGCGACGACACCCTCTACGCCAAAATCCCGGGGATTGTCCAGTTCGGAACCGGGCGAAAAGTCCACGTCATCCCCAAGTGAGCAAGGCCTGACACCCAAGCCAACTCATGTTCATTGACGAGGCCGTCCTCTACATCCGCGCGGGAAAAGGCGGCGACGGCTGTGTGAGTTTCCGACGGGAGAAATTCGTCCCGCGCGGAGGACCCGACGGCGGCGACGGCGGCAAAGGCGGCGACGTCATCCTCCGCGCCGACCCCGCACTCGACACCCTCTACGAACTGACCTTCCGACGACACCTCGTCGCCAGGAACGGCCGACCCGGACAGGGCAAGAACAAGACAGGCGCCAGCGGACAAGACCTCCTCGTCCACGTCCCCGTCGGCACCCTCGTCTTCGACGCAACCACCGGCCTCCTCCTCCGCGACCTCGACAAGCCCGGAGCCGCCGTCTGTGTAGCCAGGGGCGGCCGCGGCGGCCGCGGAAACAAACACTTCGCATCCCCCACCAACCAGGCTCCCCGAATCGCAGAAGAAGGCCAACCAGGCCAGCAGCGAACCATACGCCTCGAACTCAAACTCCTCGCCGACGTCGGCCTCGTCGGGCTCCCCAATGCCGGAAAGTCCACCCTCATCTCCCGAATCTCCCGCGCCAGGCCAAAGATCGCAAATTACCCCTTCACCACCCGTCACCCATGCCTCGGCATAGCAGAGGTCGGAAGGTACAAGCGCCTGGTCGTCGCCGACATCCCCGGCCTCATCGCGGGCGCGCACGAAGGCCACGGTCTCGGAATCGAGTTCCTACGCCACATCGAGCGCACACGCGTCCTCCTCCACGTCCTCGACGCCGCCGCAGTGGACAACACCCCGCCCCTGGAAGCCTACCACACCCTCCGCAACGAACTCGCCCAGTACGGCCACACCCTCCCCCAGCGACCCCACCTCGTCGCGGCCAACAAGATAGACCTCCCCGAAGGCCGCGCCGCAGCCGGCCAACTCAAAGCCCGGCTCCCCGTCGAGGTCTATCCCATCTCCGCAGCCACTGGCGAAGGCATCCCCGACCTCCTCCACGCCCTCGCCCGCCTCGTCGAAGAAACCCCATAAGCCCCCGAATAGCCGCCCAGACCGCAGAGCGTCAGAGTGCGCCGGTCGCACATCTATGAGGAAACCCGGGATGGCAGCCCCCGGCCCTTTCAGGCCCACGCCGGAGTTTCCTTCATAGCCTCAGGCTTTCCAGCTTGTGTAACGCGGGGCGGGACGCCCCGCCTACATGCCAGGGGTTGGACGCGGGGCGGGACGCCCCGCCTACAACGCTAACCCACCCTCGCGCGCAACGAG
>CAYYCI010000353.1:3180-5222 GCA_964470215.1 uncultured Planctomycetota bacterium | reverse complement strand
GGCGAGGGCGACGGTGATCCGTTGGCGGACCATGTCGCGTGCGAGGGAGGCGGCAAAACTGATGGCGAGTTCCAGCGCTTCCTCGCCGCTGGCCGGCGCCCGCGTGTCCACCAGGATCAATGCCCGCTCGCCCACCACGACGTCGTGTTCCCGCACGAGCGGCACTCCGAGTTTGGCCGAGGACTTCCAGTGGATGTGGCGGGGGTTGTCGCCTGGGCGATACTCGCGCAGGCCGCGGAAGTCCGCCTGGCCATGTGCCAGCGGGGTTCGACGCCGGCTCTCGGCCAGGGCGCGCACTTGGCCCAGGAAACCCGGCGTTATCTCTCCCAACCTCGGATAAACAACCACCTCCCCCGGGACCTCGCGCCAGCGCTCCTGCTCGAAGAGGCCGAATGGGAAGCGGGTCGAGTAGTGGATGTTCCGCAAGGGAAAGACTCCCCTGCGGCGCGCCTGGCATCGGTAGGCCACGGTGGCAGTGCCTCGGGGCTTGACGCTCAGGACCACCCCGCCTCGCCCGTCGCTCTGGAGTTCGGGCGGGAGTTCGTCCCAGACGTTCACGCCGTATGAGGACTGGAACCGCTTGTGGTTCTCGAGCGTCAGTTCCACCGAGAAGGGTTTGCCGGGGTATGAGCCGGTGGGCACTTTGCGCTCGAGGGCCAGGCGCCGCAGGTTCAGCCGCGACAGGGCGAACGAGAAGAGCAGCCCCGAGAGCAACATCCCAAAGAGCAAAACGAGGAAATTGCTCTTGGTGTGGAGGGCGACGACGGCGATGGTGAGGGTGAGGACGTTATAGATGACGCCGCCGGCGGTCATGCGCTGTCGGATGCCGGCCCGCAGGGACAACCAGCGCCCGAATCTGAAGAGGAGCAGGACCGCCAGCGCGGCCAGGGTGGCGGCCGCGAGCAACGAGGCGCGGTTGACCACGGCCACCAGGCACACGGCCGCCAGGACGACGGCCATCAACTCCGAGGCCCACCAGGCCAGGCGCTCAAACTGGGACAGGAATGCGGGCGACGATGTCGCGGATGATCTGCCGCTCATCGCGGCTCCCAGGGGCAGCGGGGGTCGGAGTGCGGATCACGCGGTGGGCAAGGACGGGAACGGCCAGGCGCTTGACGTCGTCGGGCAGGCAATAGTCGCGGCCCTC
The DNA here is from genome assembly GCA_964470215.1 of uncultured Planctomycetota bacterium. Taxonomy (GTDB): domain Bacteria; phylum Planctomycetota; class PUPC01; order DSUN01; family DSUN01; genus CAYYCI01. The sequence goes on along the minus strand of CAYYCI010000353.1, from coordinate 4,075 downwards.
CAGGAGCGCCAGCGCCTGGGCCGCGCGCGAGAGCGACAGCCCCCCGCGAGGACTCACCCCGATCTCCAACGCCTCATCCTCCCGCGTGGCCGAAACGATGTCCAACACATAGTCCGCCACCGACTCCTCGACCCGAACGTGCCGCACGGCCTCTTGTATCGCGAGGACCTCGCTGCCCTCGAGCACGGGCTCGAGGCTCTCGAGGGGATGGGCGATGCGCTGGGCGGCGAGGACGCGGCGCTCGTCCTCGCGAGAGGGATACCCGATCTCGACCCGCATCAGGAAGCGGTCGAGTTGCGATTCGGGGAGGGGGAACGTGCCCTCGCGCTCGTGGGGGTTCTGGGTGGCCAGGACAATGAACGGTTTGGGGAGCGGGTAGGTCGCGCCATCCATCGAGACCTGGAACTCGTTCATCGCCTCCAGGAGACTGCTCTGGGTGCGTGGGGTCGTGCGGTTTATCTCGTCGGCGAGCACCACGTTGGCGAAGACCGGCCCGGGCTTGAAGACGAAGCGGTCCTGTTCGGCGTTGTAGATCGGCACGCCCAGGATATCGGTGGGCAGCATGTCGGGGGTGAACTGAATTCTGCGGAAGGTGCTGCGGATGGAGCGGGCGAGCGCGCGGGCGAGGGTGGTCTTGCCCACCCCCGGGACGTCGTCAATGAGGATGTGTCCCTCGGCGAAGAGGCCGACCAGGACGAGGCGCACGACCTCGCTCTTCCCGATGATGACCTTCTCGATGTTCTCGTGAAGGAGTTGGATTTTCTCGTGGAGTTCGGGCCTGGCCATGGCCGATGCCCCGGTAGTGTCCATCCGCCTTGCGCATTATAAGCCCCCGTGCACCGCATGTCAACGAAACGCCGGCGAGCGACGGCCACGGACGAACACGGACGGACAC
>CAYYCI010000353.1:0-3080 GCA_964470215.1 uncultured Planctomycetota bacterium | reverse complement strand
AATGAACTGGTCGCTCGACCTGGGCGAGGTCTTCGGCATAAGGATTCGGGTCCACTGGCTGTTCCTGTTGCTGCTGGGCTGGCTTTTGCTCTTCGACGGGCTGGCGTCGGCAGCGATGGTGGCCGTGGTGTTTTTCTTCGTGGTGCTACACGAACTAGGCCACAGCCTGGTGGCGAGGCGCTACGGGGTGCGGGTGCGGGATATCACCCTGTTGCCGATAGGCGGGGTGGCGCGGCTCGAGGATGCCTTCCTGTCGCCGCAGGCGGAACTCCGGATAGCGCTGGCCGGGCCGCTGGTGAACATCGCGTTGGCTGCCGTGTTGCTTCCGCTGGCGCTGGTGGCCGGTGCTGGGCGCGTGGCCTTCGGGGCGAACGTGTTGGGGTCGCTCGCGGATTTCCTGGGCGCTCTGGTGGCGGTGAACCTGGCGCTGGCCCTCTTCAACCTTCTGCCGGCTTTCCCGATGGATGGTGGTCGGGTGCTCAGGTCGTGGCTTGCGCGAAGCCTGGGGATGGTGGAGGCCACTCGCAAGGCGGCGCGAGTGGGCCGCTGGGTGGCCGGCGCGATGGCCGTGGCCGGCTTGCTCCTGCTCCGGCCGATGCTCTTGCTCATCGCTCTGTTCGTCTTCCTGGCCGGCCTGAAAGAGGAGATGATGGTGCGGCTGCGGTATGTGCGAGTGCCGACGATCTCCTACGATCCGTACTACGGCTGGCGGGTGACGCTCCGCGAGGGGCCTTTCGTGGACCTGCGGGAGATCGAGGACTACTTCCGGCGGCTTATGCGCCAGGGGTGGTGGGATTAGAGTTCGATCAGTTCGTAGCGCTTGCGCTTGTAGGTGGAGCCGATGTTGATGGCCTCGAGATGGCCGATGCGGCGGCGGCCGACCGCATGGCTGTGGCCAAAGACCGAATAAGCCACCCTGGGGCACTCCAGGATCGCCTCGCCCAGCCCGACGCTTCCCATGAAGGCGTTCCCGAAGGTCCAGGACGGGTCGGGCTTGTGGGTGAGCATCTCGGCGAAGGGGATGTGGTGGGTGACGACCACGATGGTCTCGACGTGGGGTTCGATGGCTTCGAGTTGGCCGCGCAGGCGCTCGATGGTCAGGCGGTCGAACGCCGGGTCGTCGAAATCCCAGCGGATCATGCGGCCGTCCATCCACATCGAGGCGGCACGCATGGCCTGTGGGGGGAGTTGTTCGGCGGGGTCGAGCAGGTGGCGGAACTCTGCGGTGGCGGCTGCGTAGCCGGGCGCGACCTTGGCCTCGTAGAACCGCATGGGCACTCCGAGGTCGGGGTCGCGGAACGAGTAGTCGTACCAGCCCACCGTGCCGACGAATCCCACGCCGCCGACGACCCTGGGCGCGATGTCCAGGTCGTGGAAACCGCAGCGGGCGGCCACCTCGGGAATCACGTGGTCGTAGAGGCGGAACGAATCGCCCTGGGGCGCCCAGAGGTCGTGGTTGCCGGCGACCAGGAGTTTCTCACCGCGAAAGCCCTCGAAGAGCCGAAGACACGCCTCGAGGACCCTGGTGTCGCCTGCGAAGGTGTCGCCGGCCACGACGAGGACGTCGGCTCCCAGGCGGCACATCTCCTCGGCCAGGGCGTCCACCCTGGGACGGTACTGCTCGAACTCGTAGTGGAGGTCCGCGGTGGCGACCACCCTCACCTTGGCCCCTCCGCGCCCAGGAGTTCGCGGCAGTCGAGCACCACGTACGGTGCCTCGGTGGCCGGCGTCCGCCCCGTGGCGACCTCGAGGCGCATGGCCCGGGGCTCGAAGACCATTGCCTGACAGGTCAACTCGCCCTGGTTGACCGCGTGGAGGATGCGCTTGAGGGTCGGGGGGTCCAGGCGGCCGCGGTGGCGGGCGGTCAGGCGGGTGAGCTTGTCGAAGCGGTCGTCGCAGGGCTCGGGCTTGTCGGTCATCGCCGGCGAGCGAAAATGGTTGGTGACCAGCAACAGGTCGTTCTCGGCTCGGCGGACCGCCACCTTCGCCGGGGTGAACTCGACGACGATGGGGACGTGTCCCGGCGCAGCGACTACGAGGTTGTTGGCCGTGGTGCGGCGGGTCCGGCGGATCACCGCGACTGCCTCGGCCGGGGTCTTACAGCCCTCGAGGATCTGGCGATACATCAGCGTGTAGGGCATTCCGGGCTGCATGCCATGAACCGCGAAGACCATGGCGGTGACCACGCAGAGGCCCGAGTCGTTCATCCCGCTGAGCACCCCGATCATCCCGGGCCAGCCGACCGCCACGAAGGAGTGTTTACCTTCGGCGTGGTGGTGGACGAAGACGACGGAGGCCTTCTCGAGGAGTTCCAGGGTGGGGAAATCGAGGTTTCGCGCCAGGAGGAGGCGGCCGTCCCGCGTGGCCCTGCCCGTGGCGGCCACGATGCTACAGCAGACCGTCCGCGCGATGTCCGGGAAGGCGTTGCCGAGCATCGCGTCGCGGAACTCCAGTCCCGACGCGTCGGCCAGGGCCTTCAGTTCGAGGGCATACTCCTGAGGAACGAATGGGGCAAGACCGAGGGCGAGGGCAAACGCGCCTGTGCGATAGGTCGGCTCGGCGGTGAAGGCCCCGAGGTAGCGCTCGACCAGCGCCCGGGTCTGCGCCCTCAGGACGCGTCCGTGTTGCTCTCCGCGCTCGGCCGGGCTTCCCGCCAGGTGGACCACCGGCAGGCCATCGCGCAGCGCCAACCACCCCTTGCCATGGACCCGGGGCCTCGGGCGCGGATACACGACTTCTCCCGCGAGAACGGAGCCAGAAAGTGCGAGAGCCGTCGCGACGAACCACGCAACGGCCGCTGCGGTCTTGAGGAGCGGAGGGGCTAGTCGCGTCGGCTGGGCGCCAGGCGCTTGCAGCCCTTGCGACGCCGACGGCTCAGGGTCTTCCGGCCCCAACGCGTCTTCATGCGCGCCCGGAAACCAGAACGACGCACTCGGTGGAGATTGCTGCTGCGGCGCTTTATCTTCATTGCCTGCCCGGGGCCTTTCCACCTCGATATGACCTTCGAGAGCCTGCTTCATTATAGTGGCTCGGCCCCGGTGGGTCAAACCGCCGCTCCCTTGCGTGAGCGTCAGGGTGCG
>CAYYCI010000352.1:0-5243 GCA_964470215.1 uncultured Planctomycetota bacterium | reverse complement strand
GTCCTCGTGGGGGTCAACGTCGGCGAAAGGAAACTGGTTGATGACCCCGCCGTCGCTGTAGGTGAGGCCGTCGGGCCGGCCGCCCTCGCCGCCGGTCGAGGGGTCGTTGGGGCAGAAGAGGACGGAGCCTTGCTTCTGGAGTTTCTTGGTCGCTCCGTCGGGGTCGAAGTCGTCGTCGAGCGGCCGCCGACCCTCCCAGTCGGTGACGACGTCTATGTAGCCAAGGTAGGCCAGTTGGGTGATCCAGCAGGGCATCCAGCGGTCGTCGCCGCTGTTGATCATGTAGCGCTGGGTGGCCTTGTAGAGGTCGGAGATTTGCCCCGTGCAGCGCTTCTCGCGCGCGGCACGCCGGGCATAGACGACCGCCGGAATGAGCATACCGGCCAGGACAGCGATGATCGCGATGGCGACCAAAAGTTCGATGAGGGTGAACCCGCGCGCGGCTCGCTGTCTTCTCGTTCCCATCGGGTCGGCTCCTCGACTTCTCGCCAAGACCCCCTCGCTCACTTGGGCTGGGCGAGACGGCCGAGCGCCCGCTCGGCCAGGTTTTGTGGCCAGTCGTTATCCTTCGACAGTTGCACGCATCGCTGGTAGTAACGCTGCGCCTTCTCCGGATGGCCTTGAAGTTCCTGCTCGACCCCCAGGAAGTAGGCCACGTCGTTGGCGAACTCGTCCTTTGGCAACTTCACGCCCCGACCCGGGCGCGCCTGGCCCAGAAGCCTGGCGGCCAGGTTCAGTTGGTTGGCAAAGGCCGGCTCGTTGAACTCCTCGAGGACCCAACGCCAGGCGGCCTGGGCGTCGGCCAACTTCCCCGCCACCCGGTAGGCTTCGCCCATCCAAAGGTGCGACCAGAGCACCTGGGTAAGTTGGCCCGGATAGTCGTGGCCCACGGCGCGATATGCCTCGACCGCCTCGGCCGGGCGGCCGCGCAGCCACTGGGCCTCGGCGATGCCCATCTGGGCCCACGCGCACGCCCCGCGAGCGCTCGGGAAGACATCCTGGACCTTCCTGTAGGCCGCGATGGCGTCCTCGTAGCGGCCCAGCGAGGCGTAGATGTCGCCGATGACCTTCTGGGCGAAGGCGCTCCGCTCGATCTGGCGCAGGTAGGTGCTGATGGCGATCGCCTTGCGCAACGCCGCGATGCTCCCAAGCGGCTCCTCCGAGCGTTTCTCGCTGGCCTGGCGGTAGCACCAGTCGCAGATGCGGTGGACCGCCGCCAGGTCGAGGCTCTGGAGAAACTGCTCGATCGCCTGGCTGGCCGTCGCGTCCTCCGCCACGTCGAACGCCTCGTCGAGCTGCTTGTGGAGCACCTCGATGCGGTAACTGGCTAACCGCCTGGTCTGGTCGGGGAATCGCCTGCGGGCCTCGACCTCGGCCTTGCTCGCCTCGTCCACTTCCCCCAGCGCCCGGTAACACGCCCCGGAGCGCAACAGCGCGCGGGCCGCCAGAGCCGGCTCCACGCTTTCCGCTTCCGCAAGTCGGCGATAGGCCGACGCTGCCCGCGATAGTTCGTGGAGGCCGTTCTCAAGATACCACGCTTCCTGGTAGCGGCGCGCCTGGTCGCTCAGCGACCCGAAGGCCACCGGCCCGCAAAGGAAAAACCAGGCGACAACGACACTGCGCATTGCGACGGCCTCTCTGGACACTTCTTCCCGCAGGATCATACTACCGCCCCGACGCGGGTGTGTCAACGAACGGTAAAACTTTGTAACCCCGTGTAAGGCGTTCATTCCGGGCCTCTTGGGGCCAGGGGGCCGCCGGCCCGTCGCCGTTGCGCCGTCACGCTCCGTGTGTTGTCCCAGGCTCGTTGCCACGTGGCCTCCGGTCAATCAATGAACTTGTAGCCCATGCCGTGGACGGTGACGATGTGGCGCGGGTTGTGGGGGTCGTCCTCGAGTTTCTGGCGGAGTTTGACGATGTGGTTGTCAATGGTCCTGGTGGTGGGGTAGAGCTCGTAGCCCCACACCTCGTCGAGGATGCGGTTTCTGGTGATCGGCTCTCCCTTGTTTGCGATGAGCATGCGCAGGATACCGGCCTCGTAGTGGGAGAGTTCGATTGTGCGCCCGCCCTTGACGGCCACCGACTTGCGGAAGTCCACGGTCACGTCGTCGAATTGATAGGTCTCGACCTCTCTGGGGGTGTCCTTGCGGCGGCGCAGGACCGCCTTGATCCGCGCGAGCAACTCGCGGACGCTGAACGGCTTGGTGATGTAGTCGTCGGCCCCCAGTTCCAGGCCGACTACCTTGTCCACCTCCTGGCTCTTGGCGGTGAGCATGATGATCGGGGTGTCCATCCCCTTGGCGCGCAGTTGCTTGCAGACCTCGAAGCCGTCGAGTTTCGGGAGCATGATGTCCAGGACGATCAGATCGGGGCATGCCGTGGTGGCCACCTCGAGGGCCTCCTCGCCGTCGGTAGCGGTCAGGACCTGGTAGCCCTCGAACTGGAGGTTGTCCTGGAGGCCCATGAGCATGTCGGGTTCGTCTTCAACGATCAGGATTTTTTGCATCGCCTAGCGCCTTCCTGACGGGCAACCTGATGGTGAAGGTGGAGCCTTTGTCCTTCTGGCTGGCAACCTCGATGGTGCCGCGGTGGGCCTCGATCGAGTGTTTGACAATCGCCAGGCCCAGCCCGCTGCCGCGGCGCGAGCGCACGACCTCGTCCCGCGCCCGATAGAACTTCTCGAAAATCTTCTCGACGTCCCCGGGCTCGATCCCGAGGCCGTGGTCGGTAACCTGGACGAAGACCGCGCCGTTCTCCATCCCGCAGGCCACGCGGATGCGCTTGTCCCCGGCCGAGTACTTCACCGCGTTCGAGAGAAGGTTCAGGACCGCCAGCGAGATGGCGTTGCGGTCCATCAGGGTCGGCGGCAGGCCCTCCGGGATGTCCGTCTCGACCTCGAAGCCCTGCTTGGCGAGCTCGTAACTGTAAGCGCGCAGTGTGTCCCGCACAACCTCGGTCAGGTCCTCCGGGCGCATCTCGTAGGTCTTCCGCCCGCTCTCGATCCGCGAGAAGTCCAGGACGTTGTCAATCAACTGGCTCAGCCGCTCGCTCTCGCGGGTGATGATGCTGTAGTATTCGCGGACCTTCTCGGGGCTACGAACGCGGCCCATCTCGAGGGTCTCGGCGAACATCCGGATCAGCGCCAGAGGAGTCTTCAACTCGTGCGAGACGTTCGAGACGAAGTCGCTCTTCAGTTGCGACAGTTCCAGTTCCCGGGCAGTCCCCTTGAGCGTTATCCCAACCCCCACCATGATGGCCACGATCATCAGACCGTTCACCACCGAGAACATGGCCACGTTGTAACTGGCCAGTTGGCGCAGTTCCGCCGGCTTGAGCTCCACCACCGCCAGCCGCCAGTGTTTGAAAATGCCCGGGAAAGGCTCGGCCGCGGCGAACCGCTCGGCCCCACGCCCGAAGACCGTGCGCTCCCGTCGATCCACCACCGCGAAGGCCACACGGGGCCCGAATCGGCTCGTTGCCAGTGCCGGGGCGAGAACCTCTCGACGCACCGCCCCCATGTCCAGTTTCAGCCCCAGCACCCGCCGCGAGCCATCCGGCCCGCGCACCGCGCAGTAGGCCACCACGTACGGCTCCTCGCCGAACTCGTCGTCCCACAGGTGCCGGAACTCCTCCTCGTCGGTCCTCAGGCTCGGCGCCTGGAGCTCCAGGCGCGGGAGGACGAATCGCTCCAGGTAGGCCAGGAAACGCTCACGCCTCGCAACCTCACGCTCCTCGGCCAACAGCGCCCGATACCGCCGGGCAAGCGGCTGGGCCACGTGGGGGCGCGCAAGTTCCAACCCCACGTCCTCCCGAATCTTCTCCTTGAAAAACTCCACCCGATCCCTGTCCCCGACACGCGTGCGGCCGTGGACGAGGTCGGAGTAGAGCTCCAGGTAGGCCTCGAGGCCCACGTCGGTGCGCCCGCGCCGGGCCTCCGCCGCCGCTATCTGGTACCGCGCCAACAGGGCCAACGACGGACTGAACACCCCCACGTTGTCCACCACCAGCATGCGGCGATACTCCTTGATCGCCTCGGAGTACTGCGCGAGGCGGAAGAGGGTGGCCGCGATGACCTGGGTGGCGCGAATCCGCGCCGTCGGCGAGACCGTCCTCTCGCGATACTCGCGCAACTCCTTGAGCATCGGCTCCGACTCCGTCGCCGTCCGTGGCGGCGGGTAGCGCCGCGAGGCGGGGGGAAATGGCTCCGTCCAGAGCATCGTCTCAGAACCGGCCTCCTGGGCGGCCTGCCGCGGCGGGTAGAGCAGCGCGCCTCGCTCGGCAAGCGGAACGCGGCGACGAAGCAGCCGGCGCTCGTCGAGGAGGAAGACCTCCTCGACCAGCGGCACCTCGCGGCGGGCGGCGTCGAGCGCCGCGGTTATCGCGTCGTTGGCCAGTTGCTCGGCCCGGAGGCGGAGCCGCTTCTCGGCAGCCGCCACCTTCGCCTCGACGTCACGGGCCTTGGCCCGCGCCGCCGCCGCGTACTGGTCGGCAAGCGAGCGTTCCAATTGGCGCTTGAGGTCAACGGTCAGTTTCAGCCCCACCAGGGTCAGGACGAGGCTCGGCGCGATGATCGCCAGAACGGCGATCACCACGATCTTGCGAATCGAAAGATGGGTCGAACCCCGCGCCATTCTCGCACCCGCCGCCTCAATAACTTCGCTGGTGGAGCACCGTGGCGAAAGTCTCGGAGTCGCGCTCGGTCCCCGGCAAGCCCGGCTCGCCCCACCGCACGACCACCGTCACCTTGTAATACTGCGAGTTTTCCGGCAGCGGGCTGAAGTGCACGTCGTAGGTGAAGCCCGGATAGTCCGGGTCGCTGGCGTTCGAGATGTCCTCCGGCTCCGCCGCCTGCGGAAACTCCGCCTGGAGACGATTCACCACCGCCTCGGCCAGCAGCACCGCCTGAGTCCGAAGTGTCGCGCGGCGATGCGACCGGGCCCCCATCGCAAACAAGAACAGCACCGCCGTTATCCCGAGGGCCAGTATCCCGATCGCAACGAGAATCTCGATCAACGTGAACCCGCTCTGGCCGCGATCTCTCATCCGATTCCCTCCGCCGGCCATCCGTTCCCACCAATGGCCGACTCTAATCACCATTATGCCTTTCCGAGCCCGCTTTGGCAACGAAAAACCCACCTGAGAGTGCGGCCCAGGGCTATGGGCTTCTCGATAGCCCCGATGCGGGCGCGTGGGCTTTGGCACGCTTTTTGCACCGCAAACAATTGCCAGGCGGGAAGGAAAAG
>CAYYCI010000351.1:0-5248 GCA_964470215.1 uncultured Planctomycetota bacterium | reverse complement strand
GCGCTGACCTCCTGGCTCCGTCATGGTCTCAGACCCCCTGGTCCACTCCTTATTCCAGGACAGGAGGATAAGGAGATTGCCTACAACTGAGGGATGCACCCCGCGCTGGGCGGTTTTGACACCTGGCGCGGAGACGCCTATAATCCGTGCCGGTTTTGTCCTGGGTTAGGAGAAAGCGATGCGCAGCGACGTTGTGACCAAGGGGGTGGAGGCGGCGCCCCACCGTTCGCTGTTGTATGCCTGTGGGCTGAGGCGGCGGGATTTCGGCAGGCCGCTGATCGGAGTGGCCACGAGCGCGACCGATCTGATCCCCGGCCACGTGCACATGCCGCGCCTCGAGCGCGCTATCGAAAAGGGCATTCATGCGGCGGGCGGCGTCGCGCTGAAGTTCGGCATCCCGGGCATCTGCGACGGGGTGGCGATGGGCCATCGCGGCATGCACTTCTCGCTGCCCTCCCGCGAACTGATCGCCGACATGGTCGAGACCATCGCCGAGGCCCACGCCCTCGACGGCCTCGTGCTGCTGACCAACTGCGACAAGATAACCCCCGGGATGCTCATGGCGGCCGCCAGGCTGGACCTGCCGACGGTCGTGGTTACTGCCGGGCCGATGATGGCGGGCATGTACCGGATGAAGCGCAGGTCGCTGGTCCGCGACGTCTTCGAGGCACTCGGGCAGTACCAGGCGGGCAAGATCTCCAAAGCCGAACTCGAGGCCCTCGAGGAGGCCTCGTGTCCCGGCGCGGGCTCGTGTTCGGGAGTTTACACGGCCAACACGATGGCCTGCTGCACCGAGGCAATGGGGATGTCGCTGCCGGGGTGCGCGGCGTGCCTGGCCGTCGTGGCGGAGAAGGACCGCCTGGCCTGCGAGAGCGGCGAGAGGGTCGTCCACCTGGTCCGCAAGGGCATCACCGCCCGCCAGATCATGACCCGCGAGGCAATCGAAAACGCCCTCCGGATCGACATGGCCCTCGGCGGCTCAACCAACACCTGCCTCCACATCCCGGCAATAGCCACAGAGGCGGGGGTGGAGTTGCCTCTCGAGCGGATTGACGAGATCAGCCGCCAGACCCCCCATCTGTGTGCGATCCGTCCCGGCGGCGAACACTTCATGGAAGACCTCTACTATGCCGGCGGAGTGCCCGCCGTGATGAAGCGCCTCAAGGACGACCTCCACGACACGATGACGGTCAGCGGGAAGACGATTCACCAGATTGCGAGGGCCGCGCGGGTGTTCGACGACGAGATCGTTCGCACGCCCGAGCGAGCCCACCACCCCGAAGGCGGCATCGCGGTGCTCTTCGGCAACCTCGCACCCGACGGTGCGATAGTCAAGCAGACCGCCGTGGCGCCCGAAGCGCTGAAGATGAAGGGCACGGCCAGGGTCTTCGACAGCGAGGAAACGGCAATGAAGGCCATCATAGCCGGCAAGATCAAGACGGGGATGGTGGTCGTCATACGCTACGAGGGGCCGAAGGGCGGCCCCGGGATGCGCGAGATGCTCAGCCCGACCTCGGCTTTGGCCGGCATGGGCCTCATCGAGGGCGTCGCACTGATCACCGACGGCCGCTTCTCCGGCGGCACGCGCGGCCCGTGCATCGGCCACGTCTCGCCCGAGGCGGCAGCGGGCGGGCCGATCGCCCTGGTCGAGGATGGCGACGAGATAACGATTGACATCCCGCGCCGCCGTCTGACCCTTCACGTGGACCGCAAGGAACTGGCGCGCCGGCGCAAGGGCTGGAAACCGCCCGCCCCGAAGGTCGCCACCGGGTGGCTGGCCCGCTACGCCGAGATGGTAACCTCCGGCGCCGAGGGAGCCGTCCTCAGGCGGCCGTAGCAGGTGCGCCAAGAGCCCGCGCCGCTTCTTCCTCCCCCGGCGGTCCTCGGCCATAACGCGCCCGGGAATCGCCCGTTGCTTCCCGCTGTCTCCTCAGGCCGTTGGCTCAGATCTCGAGGACAACCATTGGCCTAGCCTGGGCCTACTCATGCCACTGAGAACCGCGGCTATGATTTCCGTGAAAAACACAGGCTCGCGATGGTTCTTTGCGAGAAACTCGCTCGCGCGCCTTATCTCGTCGGCGTCGGGTTGCTCAGCGGCCTGGGCTTCGCGAGCGAGTTCTCCCAGCGCGTGGATGACGAGTCGGACCATTTCCGGGCTCCCTGGATCGTCGCTGAGTCGCCTGGCCACATCCCGGGCGGACAGCAAGAGAAAAGTCTCGGCGAATTCGACCAACACCGGCTCCGCCGGGAACTTCTTCCAGAAGCGCGTGTTAATGTTGAAGTTGATATCCGGCGGCGGAATGGGTAGCGCCAGCCTTTCGCAGGCCAACGCCAATTCGACCACCTTCGTCGCTCTGAACGGTTCAGATAAACGAACCTTTACCAAACTGCCAAAGTCTCTGAACATGGCGTCGGGGTCATCACCGCCAGGCGAATGGCCCGACTGGTCGGAGCCTCGTTCGCGGACCACTCGCAACGCGTCAGATGCATCCTCGAGCGCGTCCTCGAGCAGCAGAAGCACGAGGGGATTGTCGCGCAATGGCGGCTGCCCGTCGCGCCATCGGCGCAACCACAGCAGGCCGTAAGCCGTCGCCACGAGGTCGTCCGGGTCATCGGTGTGGCGGAAGACGTCATAGAGTGCGTCGCGCGCCAGGTCTCTCAGCACATCGTCTGCGAGCGGGAGCAGCGCGCGAATTCCCCGCCGGTACTCGAGGCTATCGTGTCGGCCGTTCCTCAGGGCCGCCATTTCTTTGGATGACAAGGATGCAATCGCGCGGAAGAGGCGCTCCGTGTCGGGCTGAACCATCAAGAAAGCGTGTCCTTCGGAGGCCACGCGCGCCAATTGGACCCTTGCCTCCAGGGCCAGGCGCTCGTCGCCTCTCTCGAGGCGCGTGAGATACTCGCCGACCAGTGCACACCTACGCTCCATGGATTCGCCCGAGCGCGTGCTCTTGCGCCTGCGCCCAGGCTGCCTTTTCTTGCCTCTCCTGCCTCTTGCCATTTTCTTCTGTCTCGACTCTTGTCAGCGCCGGCCCGAGAGGACCAGGGCGGTCAGTGAAGCGGGTGGGAAATCACATCTCAGCCCCGTGCTGGTGGCCCTGATGCGGCTCTCGCGAAGGGCCACGCGCTCCGGCTCGTCCCACGTGTTCTTGTCTCGGTAGTTTGCTCCGCGAATGGTCAGGACGCGGGCCGTCGGGGCGGGGGCGAAGCCCTGGAACGAAACAACGGCCGGGATGGCCTTCTCGTGGTGGCGATTGACCACCAGGACCGCCAGGCGCCCGGCCTGGTCGTCGAGAAGCGCCACGGCGTCCAGCCACGGCGAGTTTTTCACCCCCGGCAATCCACCGCGGGGCGGGACGTCCGTCGTCGGGGTTTCGACGTCCAGAGCCACCGGCCACATTCCGGCAAACTGGCTGTAGAGCCTGCTGGCGAAGTAAACCGGATTGGGATAAACGAGCTCCTTGACCTTCCGCAGCCCGCCGCCGTGGTTGACTGTGGCGGTGTGGGTGAGGAGTTCGACGAAGTCGCCGAGGCGGAGCGCCGTGTGAATGGTGCCGGCCAGGAAGAGCGCCTCGCCAATCTCCTGGTTGTTCGGAAGGCGGGGGGTGTTGGTGAAGAGTTGGAGTTCGGTGATGGCGATTCGGGGAGTTGCGACGCGCCCTTCCATCTGGCGGCGCAAGGCCCTCAGAATGCCCTCGTAGGCCGTCGGATAGGCCATCAGCGACTGCCACACGGCCACCGGGTCGCCCGAACGTCTGAGGCCGCCGCCGATGAGGGTGTGGATGCTGACGGCCTCGACCAGTTCGCCCTTGCGGCTGATCAGGGGCTCGTTCCAGCGGCGGTCCTGCCCGTTGGCTATCAGGTGGATGGACGGGTCAACGGCCTTCATCGCCTTGTGGAATCGCTCGTAGCGCTCGGCGTACTCGTCGGGGGTGCAGTGGCCGATTTGCCAGCCGCCGTAGAGTTCGTTGCCGATCTCCCAGATTCGCACGTTGTAGGGCTCGGGGTGTCCGTTTTCGGCTCGACGCTTGCCCCAGCGGGTCCGGGGCGAGCCGTTGCAATACTCGACCCAGGCCGCGGCGTCCTCCGGGGTGCCGTCGCCGGCGTTGACGCAGATCATCGGCTCGGCGCCCACCAGGCGACAAAAGGTCATGAACTCGTCGGTGCCCACGTGGTTCGGCTCGGGCTGGTTCCAGGCGCGGTTGAAGGTGGTCGGGCGCTTGTGGCGAGGACCGATCCCGTCCTGCCAATGGTAGCCGGAGGCGAAGTTGCCGCCGGGGTAACGCAACAGCGGCAGACGAGCCTCCCGCCACAGCCTCACCACGTCGGGGTCGAAACCCTGGAGGTTGTCCGCGGGAAAAAGTTCGGCGTTGTCGAACCACACCGTTCCCGGGCCGGAGAGCGCCAGCACCAGAAAGAATACCTCGCCGCGCTTGCCGCCGCGAACCCTGAAGCGGGCCTCGAGACGCTTCCATTCGGGGCCGGGCGCTGCGAGGTCCCGCTTTCCCACGAGCGGCCCATCGGGCGAACCGCGCCGCAACGCCACCACCCCCGGCGCATCCCCGCGAGCGTAGAAACTCAGCGCGTAGTCGTCCTCGCGGTGGACGGGCAGGTGGATGGGCTGAGCGACCCCGGCCGTCGCGCCTTCGGGCAGGCTCGTCACCTTCACCCGCTGGGCCGTTGCCGAGTTGAATGCCTCAGGGTCGAGGGCGAAGGTCATCTCGCCCTGTCCGCAGGCGACCCACGGGAAGGCGATGCCCCGCTGGCGGCTGCGCGCCAGACCCTTCAACCCGAAGAGCCTCTCGAGGCCGGCTACCCGGTGGGCGATCATCGCGTCGTTGCCGTAGAGCCTCCAGGGCTCGAAGCCGGGGTTGCGCAGAATCTGCGCCCACATGCCGTTGTAGATGTTGCTGCCGAGGTGTTCGCAGAACTTCCCACAAAGGAACTTGCTCATCGGCACCGGCCCCCGCTGGCCGGCCATCACTCGGAGCGACGCGCGCCATTGACTCGTCGGACTCACTCTGACGATCTGTCTCACCGCTCTTTCCCCACCTGCGGAGGAGGACCAAAGTGCCAGCAAGAGCGCCAGGGTTGCCACGCTTCTCGACCTCATTGGAACCTCCATCGGGGAATTCTAGCCCGACCGCCGGGAAAAACAAGTGCCTTTGTGGACGCCCCGGCCTGGCGCTATAATCCCCTCACCGACGATTAGGAGCAGCGTGATGAGGACGAAGATCGTGGCGACCGT
>CAYYCI010000350.1:0-5258 GCA_964470215.1 uncultured Planctomycetota bacterium | reverse complement strand
GCCTGCGCCTACTGCCCCCTCGAGCCGCTATCCCCATAATCAGGGGCCACACTCAACTCATGCTCTCGCACCACTCCCTCGCAGGTGTCCTGCCAGGGCACAGGCTGGAAAGCCTGAGACTGCGAAAGAAACCCGCGCGTAGCCTTGAAACGGCCCGCGGCTCTGGGCTTTGCCACGCTCTTTGCGCCGCAATCAATTGCCCGCATTGGGAACGCACGCCGCGCAAAAGCCTGCCGAAGCCCACACGCCACGGTCCACTGTTGTCACGGGTTCCCTCATAGATGTCCCATCGACATCTTGCCCAGCATGTCCACTCCGTCCACCACGTCCGTTGGCAGGATCGGAGTGAGAAAGGCCGATGCCGGGTCAGTCGCGGGGTGCTCGGGCCTCGGCCCTGCGGCGCTCGAGGGCCGCGAGCACGGGCTCGGGCCGCAGCGCCGTCTTATAGACGATCACGTCCTCGGGGATCGAGGCGCCGGGGCGCAGCGAGCGCTCCGCCACAGCCAGCAGAATCTGGCGCTCGCGGAACCGCCGGATCACCTCGCGCTTGTGGTCGAGATACTCGGGGGTCCAGAAGCCGACGATCTCGAAGAGCACCTCGGTGCCGTCGCGATGGTGGAAGACGAAGTCGGGGACGAACACGCTCTGCCCGGCGAAGAGAATCTCGCTCTCGCGCTCGAGGCGCCAGCCCTCGCGTTCCTGGCCGAACCGGGCCACGAACTTCTCCTCGACCGAGGAATCGAACTCCTCGGGAGGGGGCAGATGGCTCTTGAGGCCGTCGCGGCTGGTGAGGCTCAGGCGGGCCTTCCCGCCCCATGGGGTCTGGACAATTGCCTGCATCGCCCATCCGCGACAAGCCAGGAGCGCGGGGACGAATCGCGCGAAGTTCGTGCCGTAGCGGCGGGTCTGGCGGAGCACCGACGCCGGGCCGGAGAGCACGAGCCGATAGCGCGAGGGGCCGAGGCGGCGTATCTGGTGGAGGAGGCGGGCGAGTTTGGCATAGCGCAGCACGGTCTTGAAGTCCCTACCCGCCGTGATCGCCATGCGCTCCGCTCGGTAGAGACACGCCTGGAGTTGTGCCACGTTGTAGCGGTTCAGCAGGGCCTGGGGGCTGGGGTAGCCTGGCTCGAAGGCCGCCAGGCGCTGGAGGTCGAGGACGTCGGCGTAGAGCCGGGCCTCGATCTCGTCCCACGGCATGCCCAGACGCTCGGCGATCCGGGCCTTGACCTCGGCCTCGGTGTTCTCGAAGAGGCGGTCGCGCCGCTCGACCAGCGGGTGGAAGGGCGCTGCGAGGTCGAAGACCCTGAGTCTCAGTTTCGCGGCCTCGCCCCGGGGGTCGGTCTCGAAGCGACTGGCGTCGTCGAGGAGTTTGCAGAAGGCCGCCACGCGACGCGTCTCGCAATCGGGCTCGTTGGCCAGGATACCCTCGACAGAGCGGTGGAGTTCCCGGCGGGTTTTCCCGACGCCCCGCTGATAAACCAACAGCATGCGCCGCGCATAGGCCAGATAGTGGGCGTGGGAGCGCCGCGTCAGGCGATCGGGCAGCGCCCGGCCCCGCTCATAAGCGACGATGGCGTGTTCGTTCGTAAGCATCGCTTCTCCGGCGCCGCCGTGAGCGCTCTTCCTCCTTGGTGTCCTGACAGACGACCTCGTAGAGCACCGCTCGGGCCTCGCCTCTCCGCCTGAGAATGCGTCCCAGGCGCTGTTTGGCCTGGCGTGCGGATGCCTGCCCGCCGATGACGACGGCCACCTTGGCCTCCGGCACGTCCACGCCCTCGTCGAGCACCTGGTTGGCAACAAGGACGGGGAAGCGTCCGCTGGCGAAGCCCTCGAGGACCGCCAGGCGTTCGCGCTTGCGGGAGTGGTTGAGGAGCGTCGGGACGAGGAAACGGCGCGAGACATCCATCGCCATGGCGTTCGAGCCGGCGAAGACCATCACCCGCTCCCCGGCGTGGAGCCGGAAGAGGTCCTCGAGGACGCGAAGTTTCTCGCTGGCGCGGTCCTCGATTGATTTCTTGGCGTAGTAGGCCTTCTGGGCGCGGCGCGCGTCAGGGTCTCTTCCCGATTCGGCGCACAGGTCCTGCCAGTCGTAGTCGGGCTTGCCCTTCCTGCGCTCGGCAATGAAGGTGCGGACGAGGCGCGTGTATTCCTCGTAGAGCGCCTGTTCGCGGTCGGTGAGTGCCACCGGGATGCGCACGACCTCGTAGTCGGCGAGGGTGCGTCCCCTGGCGGCCGAGACCTCCTGGCGATAGACCACCGGCCCGACGAGCCACGCCAGGTCGGTGTGGCGGCCGTCGGAGCGCTCCGGGGTCGCCGTCAGTCCCATGCGCATCGGCGCGGTACACATCAGCGCGGCCTCGCGCCGACACGGCCCCGGCAGGTGGTGTTCCTCGTCGAAGACCACGAGGCCGAAGCGGTCGCCCAGTTCGCCCATGTGGATATAGGCGCTGTCGTATGTGGTGCAGGTGACGGCCTTGACGTTGCAGCGGTTGTCGCCGAGGATGCCGGCGTCGTAGCCCAGGCCCCTGAGGATGCGGCGGTGCCACTGATACATCAGGTCGCGCACCGGCGCGACGACGAGCGTGGCCACGGCGCTCTGGCGCATGGCCGCCAGGGCGACCTCTGTCTTGCCCGTGCCGGTGGGCATGATTATCTGGCCGCGGCAGCCGGCTTCGCGCCACGCCGCCAGCGCCTCTTGCTGCTCGCGCCGCAGAGGCGGCAGCGCCACGACGCCCCACCTGACCCGCCGCGGGGGCGGCACCTCGTCGCGGAACCTCTCGCCGAAACGGGCCTCGAGCTCCGCCCGCACCCTCGCGTAGTGGAGCGCGTCGCAGCGAAAGGCGCCGACCCTCCCGTCCCATGCCCAGACTCCCCGCTCCCGCACCCACGCCAACTCCCCGCTGGCTAACTCGCCGTCGAGGCGCAGCGTGCCCTGGTCGAAACGCAACACGATGGGCGACATTGGCCTCACCCCCGCCATCGCGGCGACGCGGGCGGCCTGGCCGCGCTCGCGCCCGGCCATCATGGAGAGAGGCGGGGACAGACGCGGAAAAGTTCTTCCTCTGCCTCGGTGGTCCAGAAGCCGTGCTCGTCGAGTTTCTCGGCTACGGTGGGGAAGTGGGCGGCCAGGTCGCCGAGGTCTATCAGGTCGGGGAGGTCGAGTTCGGGGAAGATGCAAATCTTGCCGCTCGTCTCCCGGTACATCACCCGCCGCATCGCCTCCCAGACCCGGGTGATCGGGCCGATCGTGGCCACCGAGGTGTTCGGGCGCAACTGGCCACGAATGGCCGAGACGATCACCCCGGTGAGGTCTTCGACCGACGAGCCGCTGTTGCCGATGATCGTCGCGTTTCGGGTCGTGAGCACACCTAGGTCCACCGGCCCCTTGGTCCCGGCCTTGATGCCCGCGAAGATGTTGATCACCCCGTCCGGTGCGACGAATCGCTCGGCCTGCTTGATCGGCCCCCAGACGGGGCAAAGCCCCACCACGTCGTCGAGGCTCTCGGGGGCGACGAGGCCCCCGAGGTCGTCCTTGAGGGGGTTGACGAAGTGGAGTTCGATTCCCTTGGCCCGCGCCTGCGGGCGGAAGAGGCGCTCGAGGTGTTCCAGGCGGCGGTCGTCTATCTCGCTTACGAGCATCCAGCGCGGCGGGTTCGGGCTGTCGAGGGCTGTCTGGAGCCATATCTGGCCCATCGGCCCGCCGGCGCCGATGAACATCGCTCGCCCGCCGGGCTTCAGCCGGGTGCGGCGCGGCCGCGCGTAGGTCTCGCCGAGGGTCGGTGCGCTCTGAGCAATGAAGTAGAGGCCCTTGTAGTGGATGGCCCCAACGTCCAGGTGGGCCTCGGTCCCCACCGGGAATTGCGGCAGGACCATGACCGCGTGGGGGGCCATGGCGTCGGCCGCCGTCTCGACGAGGGCGACGTCGGGGACTTTCACGATGATGTCGTCCACGCTCCCCTCGCCGGCCTTCGAGGTCAGCGAGGCGGGGTCTTCGACGACCTCGCCGCCAAAGTCCTTCGCCAGGTCCGCTGCCTGGCCGCCGGAGAAGAGGAGCCGCCCGGCGCTCCTGGCCGCCTCGGCAACCTCGGCGGCGTGTTCTCGCGTGGCCCCGATGAACCAGGCGGTGCCGCCCGGCTTTATCTGGCTGCGGTAGTCGATCTTCGCGGCCACGCATCCCCAGGGCTCGGCCAGTCCCGCTTCCGCCCTGCCAAGTTCGCTCTTGGATGGGTCGGGGACGCCCAGGCGGTCGGCTGAGAGCGGTATCAGGCAGTTGCCGCGGTCGTTGTCCATCACCTCTTCGGGCAGACAGGTGAACTGTTGCATCGCCCCGCGATGGTAGTAACCGTAGGCGTGGCTGATGCCGCCCACGTAGATGTCGGCCTGGATGGCGTAGCGCTGGCCGGGGTGGATCCCGTGCCTTGCCTCGACCCCCTCGCCCACTGCCACGACCTCGAGGCAGGCCTCGTGGCCGGGAATGTTGGGCTCTCTCGAGAGATCGCGATTGAAGAGCCGCACGTGGGAGCCGCCCTGGTGGATGATCTTGCAGTCCGAAAAACACAGGCAGATGGCCTGCACGCGGCACAGCACCTGGCCTGGCCCTGGGCGGTAGTTGGGAATGCGATGCGCGACGAAATACCGAGCGAAGGGAGCGATGTCGAGCAGGCGATTGGACATGAAGCTGATCAGGTCGCGCGGGTCGGCTTCCGGGGGCGGGGCGCCGTCGGGCTTGAAGATTCGGAAGTAGGCCGCCAGCGACTTATCCGCGCTGGCATCCCAGGCGGCGAGCTGCTCATCGGTCGCGTCGCGCGGGGGCTTTACCTCGCTGGCGTCGAGGTCCGACGCCGAGGCCGGGCCGACGTAGTTGCAGAAATACCCCATCCCCGTCCCCGTCAGCATGCAGGCGAAGATTTCCGCGGGAATCTCTTGTTCGGGCATTGCCACTCCTTCGAGAGATCGCAGTTCCTCTCTCTGGATCGTACGGCTGTCGGGCCGCCCAGTCAAATCCCGAAGCCGCGGGCCCTGACCACAGAGGAGATAGAGCGGGCGCGGAGCGAGATGAACCGCAGAGACGCGGAGGCCGCAAGAAGAACCCATGGGACGAATGGAAGGGGCCGTCCCGGCCCGCGGAAGGTGCCGAACCGCGAGGGAGCCACGCAGAGCTGGGACGCTCGGCGTCGAGCGCACGCTGGAAAGACTGAGACTACGAAGGAAACCCGCGCGTGGTCTTGGTGGATGCTGGGGCTGTGGGCTTTGGCACG
>CAYYCI010000349.1:0-5262 GCA_964470215.1 uncultured Planctomycetota bacterium | reverse complement strand
CCCGGCACTCAAGCGATGACTGGCCAGCGGCGCTGCCTCCTGGAACCTGGGGTGGCGCTGCCCCGGTGGCCGGCGCTGGTCCTGGCCCGGGCGGCTGAGCGCGATGGCATCCCAGCCGGCCGAGTGGCAGGGCAGGGGAGCGCCCGACAGCGGGAGCAAGTGGATGAAGGCGCTGGGACGATTCTGGCTTCGGATGGCGGCGATTGTCGCCATTGGGCTGGCCTGTCTTGTTGCCGCGTATCGCTATCGGACCTCGCAACGGCCAGGGTCGGTGCCGCGGGATGTCCAGCGAGAGGGCCTCAGGCTTGTCGCGCAAATCCTCCGAAAGGTTGCGGCGACCGACTTCGGGCGCTCCCGCCGCGGAAGGCTCCTCGCCGAGAAGATAGGGGATTTCATCCGCCGCGACCGCTTGATCTTCACCCCCGACATATCGTGGCAGGCCGGGTACCGCCGGGAGTCGCTCGGCTACGAGGCCCTTTACGTGAAGGTTTTGCGGATAGGCGGGCGGCTGCTCCACCAGGAGCCCGAGTTCATCGCCGAGGGCATTTTCCACGAGGCCGTCCACGCGCTTCGCGGCCGCGGCGCCCACTCGAGCATCGAGGAGGAATGTGACGGCTTCGCTGCCGGGCTTGCCGCCGGCGCGGCCGTCACGGGCGCGAACTTGCCTGACGTCCTCTTGATTGACGGCGAGCCGCTCGCGCGATTCGTCTTAAGGTCCTATCCGAACCTCCCCCGCAACCCCGACTACCGACCGGTCGGCCAGAGCCGCCAATGGCTCCTCCGGCGGACCGGCCTGAGGTAGGCGAGGCCGCCAGGCGAAGGAGGCGGGCGGGAAGATCGCCGAAGAACACGAAGGCCGGAAGAGGGCGGCTACCTGAGCATCGCCCCGCGTCCCTCGACTTCTTGCGCAAGGTCTATGAACGGGCGTTCCGGGGGCGGGTGCGGTGGTCGCGCGCGCTCAGGGTTCGGTGGCGCCGGTGGAAGTCTTCTCCAGCGGCTTGTAGCCCAGTTCTGCGTAAGCGTCGGCGATCTCGCGCAGGACCTGCTTGTTGTGGAGACGCCACGAGCAGACGGGGATGTACTTGAACTCCCCGGTCTTGGGGTTGTAGGTCACGTGGGTGCTGGGGCAGCGCTCGAGGCGCTCGGTCTCCAGGATTGGATTGTCCTCGAGGGGGAGGATGACCACTCGGAGGGCGTCGAGGATGTTGAGGTGGCCTTTCCTGGCCTCGCGCGATTTCTTCCTCAGGATGAGTTTCTTGAAGAGGAAGGCGCCGAGGTGGTAGAGCTTGGCCGGTCCCCTTCCTTTGACCATGCGCCCGAATCGCACGTAGCGGACGGCGCGCCAGAGGACCCCACCGAGGGCGCTCGCCCTGAGTGCAAAGCGCTTCAGGCGCAGCGCGTCGAGGGTCCGACCGAGCCGGCTGGTCGCCCATCGCTTCTGGCGCTCGCGCAGTTTCATCTCGAGGTCGAGGAATGCCCGGGCGAAGCCGGGCAGGTTCGTCCGCAGGAAGTGGTCCACCGGCAGATACTTCTGCCCGTCGGAGATCAGGACGTAGAGGCTCTCGCAGTTCGGATGGGTGCCGTGGTAGGGGAACGGGTCGCGGTCGAAGAGGCTGGTGAGGGTCGTGATCTCCGATGCGACGCCGAGCGGGATGAACTGGACGTCGTAGCCCGGGAAGCAGGCGGCGAGCATGCGCTCGACGTCCTCGGGGGTCATGCGCGCCGGCTCGTAGTCGAACTCCTCCGGCTCCCAGGTCTGGACGAGCGGCATGAGATAGATACCGTGGAGCATCGGGTGTTGCGGCAGGCAGAAGTCGAGGATTTCGGGCAGGCGGTCGTCGTTCATCCCCCAGGCCAGGCAGGTAACGTAACTGATGCGTCCGCGGGGTTGCTTTCGGATGTTTTCGATGGCTTGTTGTTTCTTGTCGAAGAACTTGTCGCTGCCGCGCATGCGGGCATATGCCTCCCGGTTTCCGCCGTCGTAGGAGACGAGCAGGTGGGCGTGGGTGCCCACGAGTTTGGCGCAATAGTCCGGGTCCGCCATCCTGATCCCGTTTGTGAGCACCCGGGTGTTGAAACCATATGAGCGTGCGAGAGCGATGATCTCGAGGAGGTCGTCGCGGACCGTCGGCTCGCCCCCGAAAAGCGCGATGGTCGGCTTCGGCTCGAACTCAGCCAGGTGGTCGAAGATGGCCTTGAAATAATCCATCGGCGGCTCGAAGACGAAACCGTGGCCACGCACCCCATCGGCACACATCGGGCAGTTCATGTTGCAGCGGTTCGTAACGTCCACGAAGGCGTAGCGTGGCCGCTTGTGGACCTTGCAGGCGCGGCACTGGACGTTGGGGCAGGTCGGATGGTCAGCACCCGGATCGAGTTCGCGCTTGAGGAAGTGGCGTGCCGGGTCCGAGGAGACCAGCGCCTCGGTCGTCCCACACTTCGGGCAGTCCTTGACGAGATAGACGTTATCGTCGCGCACGACCCGCCGCGAGGGAACCAACTCGCCGCACTTCAAGCAAAACGACTTGTTCATTAGGACTTCGCCCCAACGATGGTGAACTGACCCTGCAACTGACGCCGTACCATAGGCACAATTGCTCGTTGTGTCAATATTCCGAATCAAACCATCTAAAATCTTACCCTGTGTGGTATCGTCCTGCCATTTGCGATCTTACCGTGGAGAAAGGCGCAAGATGGCAGGAGAAGGGCTGCGGGATGCTCTGGCGAGCTATACAGGAGACGCTATCGGAAGGCCTCTCCGGCTGAGCGCACAAATGTCTCGACAAACACACCCAGGGTAAGATTATCAAATGGCTTGACAGGGCGCACATTGCGGTTTCCCCCACGGGGCGGTTCGGACAGGCTATTTCAGCGCGAGGTCGAGGCCGGTGAGATGTGCCAGGCACGCCACCTGATGGGCGAGGCGCTCGCGGTAGGCGCGGGCTTCGGCCTCGGATTGCGAGCGGGGGATGCGGCGCGCGTAGGTGCCGGCGCAGCCCAGCACGCGGTAGGCCTCGAAGAAGGCGCGCGAGGCCTCGAAGACGTCGCGGCACTCCCGCGGCCTGCCCTCGAAATACTCCTCGAGGAAGGCGGCCATCAGGCTCTCGTCGTCGTCGCAGATGCGGTGGAGGGCCGAGATGAGGTCGGGGCAGAAGGTGCCGTAGCGTGCCTCGATGAGGTCCACCACCGTTGCCTCTCCGTCGGGCCGCACCACGAAGTTGCCGTTGTTCACGCGGCTGTGGGTCAGCGAGAAGGGCGGGTCGAGCGGCGCGTCGGCGGCGCCGTGCCGGAACCACTCGAGCACGCGGTCGCGCCGGCCAGCGGGGAGCGCCTTCGCCAGGTGGCCGGCCCGCTCGGCCACGCGGCCGAGGAAATACCGGCGGTAGCTGCCCCAGCGGGGGAAGCCCGGCCAGCCCCACCTGCGCCGCTGGATGTTGTGCATGCGGGCCAGCGCGCGTGCAACGGCGCGGACGGCCGCCTGGCGGTCGGGCGCCTCGTCCGGGTGTCGGCCCTGGTGGAAGCGCTCGACCGTGGCATAGAAGCCCCACCGCCTGCGCGCCAGGGGCGAGAGCTCGGCCACCAAGAGCTCCGGCACGGGCAGGCGCATGCGCGCGAACGAGCGGAAGTTGTAGACCAGCCGCGCGGCACGCAGCCAGCGCTCGTTCGCCCGCAGCACCACGCGCGGAAAGCCCTCGAAATCCAGCAGAAACACCAGCGAGCGGACGCCGCGGGTAGCAGGGCGCAACGATTTCGGCGGTCCGGGCGCGCCCAGGCGACGGACGAGTCGCCCGCGCGCATAGCGCTCGACAGGCGCGAGGAACCGCGCGCGGCGGGCCTCCTCCTCGCGTTTCGCCTGGAGCCTATCGGGGATTCCGCTCGACATGCCCACTCCGCAACAGCCGCCAACCGGTGCCTCACCGCGCCGCCATTCTAGCGGGCACCGCGGGCCTGTCAAACCTGGCACCGCGCGTGGACGCTCTGCTTTGATTCGCGCGCCGGGGCCAGCCACCAGCGCGCAGGCCGAACCAGGAATGTGTATAATCAGAGATCAGGAGTGAGAATGTGGACGAGGGCCGCTCGCGCTACCAGGTTCATGTCCGTGGGACGGTTCAGGGGGTCGGGTTCCGGCCTTTCATCTATCGCCTGGCCCACGACCTGGGCCTGGCGGGTTGGGTGCGTAACGACTCCTCCGGGGTGGTCATCGAGGTCGAGGGGCCGCAGGAGTGCCTCGAGCGCTTCCTCGAGCGCCTGCCGCGCGAGGCGCCTCCTGTGGCCGACATCGCGGCCATCACCCACAAGCCCGTCGAGCCGAAAGGCGAGCGGGAGTTCGTCATCGCCCACAGCCAGCGTCTGCCCGATGCGCTTGCCGAAATCCCGCCCGACATGGGCATCTGCGAGGACTGCCTGCGCGAACTCCTCGACCCCGCCGACCGCCGCTATCTCTATCCGTTCATCAACTGCACCAACTGCGGCCCGCGATTCACCATCGCCGAGAGCCTGCCCTACGACCGGCCCTTCACCTCGATGAAGATTTTCAAGATGTGTCCGAGGTGCCAGGCCGAGTACGACGACCCGGCCGATCGCCGCTTCCACGCTCAGCCGAACGCGTGTTGGGATTGCGGCCCTCGACTGAGCCTGCTCGACCCGGCGGGCAATCCCGTCGAGACCGAAGACCCCATCGCCACGGTGGCCGAGGCACTCCATTGCGGCAAAATCGCGGCGCTCAAGGGCCTCGGGGGCTTCCACCTGGCCGTGGACGCTACCAACGACGCGGCGGTCAGGACTCTTCGCGAGCGTAAGTGGCGCGAGAAAAAGCCCTTCGCCATCATGGTGCCCGACCTTGAGGCCGCGCGGAGAGTGTGTGAACTCACCGAGCCTGAGGTCGAACTCCTGACCTCATTCCGCAAGCCGATCGTCCTTGCGCGCAAACGCCCCGGCCACGGCATCGCCGAATCGGTCGCCCCGGCCAGCCAGTTCTTCGGCATCATGCTCCCCTACACCCCGCTCCACGTGCTCCTGATGCGCCAGGGTTTCCTCGCCCTGGTGATGACGAGCGCGAACCGCACCGACGAGCCGATCGCCATCGCAAACGACGAGGCCCTCGAGCGCCTGGGTTCTGTGGCCGACCTCTTCCTCGTCCACAATCGCGACATCATCCGCCGCTCCGACGACTCGGTCACGCGGGTCTTCCGAGGCGAGCCGGTAGTCCAGCGCAGGGCGCGCGGCCACGTCCCAAGGGCCATCCCGGTGAGCGTCGGGGGG